>NZ_BCBO01000086.1:0-10296 GCF_001320835.1 Pseudomonas sp. NBRC 111138
CGATAGCGGTGCCGAGGTCAACCTAGCCAACCTGAACATGAAACTTTTGTCATAAAGCCGCTGCGATGGCGACGCAATGCCTTGGTTTACAAGGCTTGCAGCATTGTTGCGTTCCCCGCAATGAATTATTGCGCGCAAAATCAGTTTACTTAGCAAGCTAACAAATCATATAACAGAGGCCTGCGACGACTTGCCGCAGATCAACCAGAGATTGGAGCAAGCAGATGACTGTAAAAGTAACTGAACGCGACGATGAACATATGTCCCATGAAGCAGTAGGCCACGGGATTCACATCTGGGATGTCCATCAGCAAGACGTATTGGTCGGCATGTTTCACAACGAGAGCGACGCCCACAACTATAAAAACGAGCTCGAAACTCTCGAACTGCAACGCCAGGCAAAAAGCTCCTGAAGCTCTGAAATCATGTGGACGCCCGGCCCACGCAGCCGGGCCGTTTACGAGAAACCGCGCCTTTGGGGCGCGGTTTTTTTGTCAATAATCGCCATAAATTAATGTAACAAAAACACACAAAAATAATGATTCTCGATATCATTCGTTCGCTTTTCATTCAGGCTCACGAATCAGGGAATCAATTAGATGCATGGAAATAGCAGCAAGCCAGAAAACGCGTTACTGGAACGCTGGAGCGAAGCACTTGCCACTGCGCAATTTAAGGCCAGCCACGTCAGCCTCGAAGCCCTGATCAATACGCTGGCACCTGCCGCCGAACGTAGCTTCCAACGCCTGATCCAAGCATTGTTTCGTGAAAGCCTGCTGGACCCCAGCACTCTCCTTTATGACGAACATGGCCATTGCTCGCTGACACTGGCTTGCCAGGCCCGATTGCGTTTCGAACATTTGCACCCTGGCCGCATGGCAAGCTGGGACCTGCGTGGCGAAGTCATCCTGTTGCGCGAAGGCCAGCCCGAACAGAAAATCCAGTTCCCCTCACAGTTGTTGACGTTGCTTAACGCCAGCCTCGAGTCGCCTGCCGACCGGGAAGTGCTCAACCGCCTCAACGTAGAGATCGACGACAGCTTCATCAACGACACCTTGTGCCTCGCCTTCCATGAGCAATGGACGCTCAAGCTGCATGCGTCAATGGACCCGGTGCATCAAGACAACCTGCTGAGTCATCTCAAGAACAGCCCGAGCGTTATCAACCCGACTTCCGTGCTTGAACAGTGGGGAACATTGGGTCACCCATGGCACCCCAACTACAAGACCAAGCTGGGCCTGAATACCGCACAAGTCATCAACTATTCGCCGGAGTTCGAAGCACGCTTCCCGGTGCTGCTGTGCGCGCTGCATCGCCAGTTTGCCCATGTCGAAAAGTTGGCCGGTACCGCCGACTACTGGCAGTGGTGGAGCGAGCACTTCCCGCAGGCAGCACGGCAATTGACCGCAGCCCTGCAAGCGCAGGGCCTTCAGGCAGACGATTATCTGCCGTTGCCTGCCCACCCTTGGCAGGCACGCCAGGAGTTGCCTCAACTGTTCGCCAACGAAATCGGCGACAAACTGCTGGTGCTGACCGATATCGTCGCGTTTACTGCCCACCCCACCATGTCATTCAGAACCGTGTTGCCTGAAGGCCGTCGCGATGCACCGATGGTCAAACTGCCCGTGTCACTGCGCCTGACCAGCGTACAGCGCACCGTATCGCCGCGGTCAGCGCGCATGGGCCCACGGATCAGCCATCTGCTGCTGAGCATCCTGGAACGCGAGCCTGCGATTCAAAAATGCCTGAACATCGTTCCCGAGCGGATCGGTGTGCATTTCCAGCCACAACCGGCCAATGACGAGCACTCCCGCCACTTGGCGGTGCTCTATCGCGACAATCCCCAGAGCCAGCTCCAGCCGGACGAAATGGCCGTGCCGGTGGGCAGCCTGTTTGCCATTGATCAACACGGCCAGCCGCTGCTGCGCCAATGGGTGCGCCTGAGCCAAGGCAAGGATGACGCGGCGGCCATGCTCGCCTTCTTCCATGATTACGCGGCGATCAGTGTGCCGGCGCTGCTGGGCATGTATTTACGCTACGGCATCGCTTTTGAGGCCCATCAACAGAACTCCTTCATGGTGATGGCCGCAGACGGACAATTGAGCCGTCTTCTGTTGCGCGACTTCGGCGATATCCGAATCGACCGCAAAACCTTGCACGCCCACGGCCTGGACATTGAACTGCACGACCCGAAGATGACGCTGTACGACGACGCAGGTTTCGTACGGGACAAGCTGCTGCACACCGTTTTCATGTGCCATCTGGGCGAGCTCATCCTGCTTGCCGCGCGCCACTTCGACATCCCCCAGGCGCTGCTCTGGAATGAACTGTCAGCTCAGGTCAGCCAGTGTTTTGACGACATGCGCTCGCAGGTTGATCCGCAGCGCTGGGCCACCGAGCGCGAAGCACTGCTGGAGCAAGCATGGCCGGCCAAGTCGTTCATGCGCATGCGCCTGCTGGAGAGTCATGCCGATATCGTCGGGCGGTTGCCTAACCCGTTGAGCGCGGCCGCCAATGCCGACTAACAACACAGCGCTGCGGCTGCTGGTGGTGATTCAGTTGGTGTCGATGGGGGCGATGGAAATGAGCGGCCCGTTCTGGCCGCTGCAAATCCAGAAGTTGCTGGGCACTGCAAATGCCCAGTACACCGGCCTGCTGTCTTCGCTGGTGTATGCCGGGCCGATGATGGCAGCGATGATTCTCACACCCATGTGGGGGAAGCTGGGCGACCGTACCGGCCATAAGCCCATGATCATCCGCGCATTGCTGGCACTGGCGGTGTGCCAGGCGCTGGCTGCGATAACGCCTGATCCGTGGTGGCTGGTGGTCATCCGCGTGGTGCAAGGTGCGTTGGCCGGCTTCATTGCAGCGGCCCAAGCCTACGCACTGGCCTGCTGCGGCGAGGGTGGGCGCGGGCACATTCTTGCCAGGCTGCAATCAGCCACCGCTGTAGGCTCCCTGGCCGGACCGGTATTGGGCGGCTGGCTCATGGACATATCCGGTTTCGCATTGCTGTGCTACAGCGCCACCGTCGTCTGCCTGTTGTGCGCGATAATCAGCGCGTTTTTACCCAGCGACTCACCACGATCGAGACCTGCCCGCACGTCCAAGCCTGCCGCACTCCCAAGAGGCTGGATTGGCGCGATGCTGGGGATCATCGTATTGATCCAGGCAGCCAGGATGATGCCGCAACCGTTTTACGCCTTATATGTCGCCCAGGTTTTGCACGCGCCCGCGTGGCTGATCGGCGCCAGCTATGGCGCCAGTGCCTTGACCCTGGCACTGTCCGCGCCGTTGTGGGGCCGCCTGTTCGATCGACATCAGCCAGCCCATACGCTGCGCATCATCGAGTGGGTCACCTGGGCCTGCGCGCTCACGCTGGCCTGCACGGCGCTGGCCAGTGAGTGGTTGGGGTTCATCGCCAGCAGGCTGCTGTGGGGCGTGTGGCAGGGGGCTTTGTTGCCCGTGGCCTACACACTGATCGCCACTACCGTAGCGCACAGCCAGCAGGGTTTTGCCCTGGGCATGGGCAACAGCGCCGCGAAAGCTGGTGCGCTGTGCGGCGCATTGTTGGGCGGTATCGGCATGGGGTGGGTAGGCCTGGCACACAGCTTCTGGCTGGTCGCACTGACCTATGCCTTGGCCGCCGTGAGTATCCGCGCCATCCGTTCGTTTGCGCGAGCGCCTGAGACATCCGATTTTTCTGTCAATACTTCTAATAACTCTGAGACATGATCATGAACACATCGCAATGGGCAGTACTGCTGCCACTTCTTGGGTCAATAAGTGCCCCTGCCTGGGCCGATCAGACAGAGCAGACACAGGCAGCCCCGACCAGTCTGCAACTGCAGGCGACAGTGGTATCGGCCACGCGCAGCGAAACCAGCATTGCGCAGATTCCAGGCTCAGTGCAGGTGATCAATGAAGCGCAAATCCGCCAGCAGACCGGGGCAGGACGTCGGGTTGCAGATATCCTCGGCCAACTGGTGCCTGGCATTGCCCCTTCCAGCGGCGGCATGAGCAACTTCGGCCAGACGCTTCGCGGGCGCAATACCCTGATCCTGATCGACGGGGTTTCGCAAAACGCCACGCGCGATAACTTCCGCCAGCTCAACAGCGTGGCACCGGAAAGCATCGAGCGTATCGAAGTGATCTCCGGCGCCAGCAGCGTCTACGGCGCAGGCGCATCGGGCGGCATCATCAACATCATCACCAAACGCAACCAAGGTGAAGACCTGGCGTTCAGCAGCAAGATCGGCATGACCGCCGGCAACAACCTCAGCCACAAGGGGTTCGCTTACCAGGCGTTCCAAAGCGCCACCGGGCGCAAAGGCCCGGTGGACTGGTACCTCTCGGGCAACACCGTGCAGCGCAACGATCAGTTCGACGGTAATGGCAAGCGCATTCCCCAGGACACGTCCCAGGGCAGCAACATGGACACCGATACCTACGACCTGCAAGGTCGCTTCGGCTATGAGCTTGATGACGACAAGAAGATCAGCCTGTCGCTGCAAGACTACAAGGACGAACAAGACACCCGCTACACCAAGAACCCCCGCATCACCAGCAACGCAGTCGCCGTAAAAGGCCTGGACCTGGGCGACCAACCCTACACCCACAACCAGGCGGTCAACCTCAACTACGCCGACAAGGATTTCTACGGCCAGGGCCTGCAGATCGAAAGCTACTGGCGGCGGGCCGACGCCCTGTTCTTTCCAGACCTGTCCCGAGGCCGGGCAGGCGTGTCAGATAACAACAGCGTGCAGGACGTCTACGGCCTGCGTGCAGCGGTCGATACCCAGATGCCGGACATCGGCCCGGCAACGGGCAACCTGGTATGGGGCGCGGACTACGACCATGAAACCTCACGCCAGCGTGGCGACCAATACCGGGTCAATGGCCTGACCTACACGAAAACCGGTACCACGTTCGAACTGGGTCCAGATATCGAGACCACCACCAAAGCCATCTTTGGCCAGCTCTCCTACGACATCGACAACTGGACCTTGCGCGGTGGCGTACGTCGCGAATGGATTGAAAGCAAGGTCTCCGACAGCATCGCATACGGCGAAATCGTCCAGACCGGCAACCGCGCGACACTGCCCGGCGGCACGCTCAAATACGATGACACGCTCTATAACCTCGGTGCGGTGTACCACCTGACCGACAACCAGGATGTGTTCGTCAACTTCAGCCAGGGCTTTTCCCTGCCGGATATCCAGCGCTTCCTGCGTGACGTGAACAGCAAATACGATATCCAGGACCTCAATGCCCAGGCCTTGAAGGTCGACAGTTACGAGCTGGGCTGGCGTGGCGACTGGGACAAGTGGCAGGCCAGTGTCACCGCGTACGAAAACACCTCGGATGTCACGCAGTTCTATGATGCCAATGATCGTGTGCTGCGCCTGATCAATCAGAAAGAACGCGTGCGTGGCGTCGAAACCGGCCTGACCTATAACATCACCGACCAATGGTCCGTCGGTGGTACTTACGCTTACGCCAAAGGCGAGACCCAGCAGAACGGCAAGTGGATCGACCTGCCTGCCACCCGCATCTCCCCCGCCAAGACCACAGCGTTTGTCGGCTACGAGCGTGACGACTACAGCCTGCGCTTGCAGGGGATGCGCCTGGCCAATTATGACGCTGCGGCCAAGGACAACAACGGTCGCGATATCCAGGGCTACACCCTGGTCGACCTGCTGGGCTCGGTAAGGCTACCGGTAGGCCGCCTCGAAGGTGCGGTGTACAACCTCACCAACCGCAACTACCAGAACATGTTCGCCCAGGCCAACGCCCGCGCACCGTACCCGAATGCCGAGGGTCGTACCTTCAGCCTGAGTTACGCAGTGGATTGGTAACCGGTTGGTGCTGCACGCTTAAAACACAAACCCCGCCTTTTGGCGGGGTTTGTCATTTCCAGCGGCTTACCACATCAGATCATCAGGGATCTGGTAAGCGGCGTACGGATCATCCTCGTCCGGCACCTGGCTTTCGGTGAGGATGTTGAGCTGCACGATACGCTCCGGAGCGCGCTCCTGGATTTTAAGCGCCGCTTCCCGCGGGATCACCTCGTAGCCGCCGCCGTGGTGCACGATAGCCAGGGAGCCGTTGCTCAGCTTGTTGCGCATCAGCGTGTTGACCGACAGGCGCTTGACCTTCTTGTCATCCACGAAGTTGTAGTAGTCCTCGGTGGTCAGCTTGGGCAGGCGCGAGGTCTCGATCAGTTGCTTGACCTGGGCGGTACGCGCCTTGGCTTCGGCTTTTTCCTGCTGCTGACGGTTCAGCTCCTGGTCACGCTTGACCTTCTCGGCGTGTGCCTCAGCAGCCAGGCGCGCCTGGGTATCATCGACTTCGGCCTGGCCCTTGTGGACCAGGCGCTGCTGTTTCTGTTTCTCTTTGCCGACCTGCTTGGCCTGCTTTTGGTTGACCAGACCTGCTTTGAGCAACTGGTCGCGAAGGGAAAGGCTCATGGTGCTTACTCACTTAGGCAACTGCTCAACCGCAGCTGGACACATTCTTTTCCTGACGTTTGGCTTCACCCCAGAGGGCGTCCAACTCTTCGAGGGTGCAATCTTCTATGGGTTGGTGTGTATCGCGCAATGCCTGTTCGATAAATCGGAAACGTCGTTCGAACTTGGCATTGGCACCGCGCAAGGCAGTTTCCGGGTCGACCTTGAGGTGACGGGCCAGGTTGACCGCGGCAAACAGCAGGTCGCCGACTTCATCGGCGATGGCCGCCGCATCGTTATCGGCCATGGCTTCGAGCACTTCGTCCAACTCTTCGCGCACGTTGTCCACCACCGGCAACGCGGAAGGCCAGTCGAAACCAACCTGGCTGGCGCGCTTTTGCAATTTGGCCGCACGGGACAACGAGGGTAAGGCGGTGGGCACATCATCGAGTAGGGAGAGTTGCTCGGGAACGTCGGACTTTTCTGCGCGCTCCTCAGCTTTGATCTGCTCCCAGCGCTCCTTGACCTGTTCTTCGCTCAACTGCGGGATATCCAGCGGTGCGTACAGGTCGCCGGTTGGGAACACGTGAGGATGCCGGCGAATCAACTTACGAGTGATGCTGTCGATCACGCCGGCAAATTCGAAGCGCCCTTCTTCCCGGGCCAGTTGGCTGTAATACACCACCTGGAACAGCAGATCGCCCAGTTCGCCTTGCAGATGGTCAAAGTCGCCGCGCTCGATGGCGTCGGCCACTTCATAGGCCTCCTCCAGCGTGTGCGGGACGATGGTCGCGTAGGTTTGCTTGATGTCCCACGGGCAGCCGTACTGCGGGTCGCGCAGGCGGCTCATCAGGTGCAGCAGGTCTTCGAGTGAATACATCGTATCTCTTTCCGCTGAAAATCCAATGTGGGAGCTGGCTTGCCTGCGATGCTTGCGACTCGGTGCTTCAGTTAAACCGAGGTGATGCTATCGCAGGCAAGCCAGTTCCCACAGAAAACAACTCCACATGTCAGTCGGCTGTCATCCTGCTAATCATGGGGTGCGGTTGCGCCGGGTTTCGATGATGTTCGGCAACTGGGAAATCCGCCCCAGCAACCGTCCCAGTGCGTCCAGCCCCGGAATCTCGATGGTCAGGGACATCAATGCAGTGTTGTCTTCCTTGTTCGAACGGGTGTTGACCGCCAGCACGTTGATCCGCTCGTTGAGCAGCACTTGCGAGACGTCACGCAGCAAGCCGGAACGGTCGTAGGCACGGATGATGATGTCGACAGGGTAAGTGAGCACCGGCACCGGACCCCAGCTGACCTGGATGATCCGCTCCGGTTCGCGCCCGCCCAGTTGCAGCACCGAGGCGCAATCCTGGCGGTGAATGCTCACGCCACGGCCCTGGGTGATGTAGCCGACAATGGCGTCGCCCGGCAACGGCTGGCAGCAGCCGGCCATTTGCGTCATCAGGTTGCCCACGCCCTGGATCTGGATATCGCCACGCTTGCCCGGCTTGTAGCCAGTGGCTTTGCGCGGGATCAGCTCCAGCTGTTCGTTGCCGCGCTCCGGCTCGACCAGTTGCTGGGCCAGGTTGACCAGTTGCGCCAGGCGCAGGTCGCCCGCGCCGAGGGCGGCGAACATGTCTTCGGCGATCTTCATGTTGGCCTTTTCGGCCAGCTTGTCGAAGTCCACCTGAGGCAGGCCCAGGCGCGCCAGTTCGCGTTCAAGCAAGGTCTTGCCAGCGGCGACGTTCTGGTCACGTGCCTGCAGCTTGAACCAGTGGACGATCTTCGCCCGCGCCCGCGAGGTGGTGATGTAGCCCAGGTTCGGGTTCAGCCAGTCGCGGCTCGGCGTGCCGTGCTTGCTGGTGATGATCTCGACCTGTTCACCGGTTTGCAGGCTGTAGTTGAGCGGCACGATGCGCCCGTTGATCTTGGCGCCGCGGCAGTTATGCCCGATTTCGGTGTGCACGCGGTAGGCGAAGTCCAGCGGCGTGGCGCCCTTGGGCAAGTCGATGGCGTGGCCGTCAGGCGTGAAGATATAGACCCGGTCCGGCTCGATATCCACCCGCAGTTGTTCGGCCAGGCCGCCGATGTCGCCGAGCTCCTCGTGCCATTCCAGCACTTGGCGCAGCCAGGAAATTTTCTCTTCGTACTGGTTGGACCCGGCCTTGACGTCGGTGCCCTTGTAGCGCCAGTGCGCACACACCCCCAGCTCGGCTTCTTCGTGCATGGCGTGGGTGCGGATCTGCACTTCCAGCACCTTGCCTTCAGGGCCGATTACCGCCGTGTGCAGCGAGCGATAGCCGTTTTCCTTGGGGTTGGCGATGTAGTCGTCGAATTCCTTGGGAATGTGCCGCCACAGCGTGTGGACGATACCCAGCGCGGTGTAGCAGTCGCGCATTTCCGGCACCAGCACGCGCACCGCACGCACGTCGTAGATCTGGCTGAAGGCCAAGCCCTTGCGCTGCATTTTGCGCCAGATGGAATAGATGTGCTTGGCGCGGCCGCTGATATCGGCGTCCACGCCGGTAGCCTGCAACTCCGAACGCAACTGGCCCATCACGTCGCTGATAAAGCGCTCGCGATCCAGGCGCCGCTCGTGCAGCAACGTGGCGATCTGTTTGTATTGGTCGGGCTCAAGGTAGCGAAAGGACAAATCCTCCAGCTCCCACTTGATATGGCCGATGCCCAGGCGATGGGCCAGTGGCGCGTAGATGTCGAAGACTTCGCGGGCCACACGGTTGCGCTTTTCATCATCGGCGGTCTTCACCGCACGGATCGCGCAGGTACGCTCGGCCAGCTTGATCAGCGCGACGCGCACATCGTCGACCATCGCTACCAGCATTTTGCGCAGGTTTTCTACCTGGCCCTGGGTGCCCAGCACCATGGACTGACGCGGGCTGAGGCTGGCACTGATGGCGGCCATGCGCAGCACGCCGTCGATCAGCTTGGCCACCACCGCGCCGAAACGCTGGCTGACCAGAGGCAACGCAATGTGCCCTTCGCGCACGCCGCGATAGAGCACGGCGGCGATCAGCGAATCCTGGTCCAACTTGAGATCGGCGAGGATCTCGGCGATTTCCAGGCCAGTGCGAAAACTTGAAGTGCCTTCGGCCCACAGGTTCTTGGCCGCATTGTCTTGCTGTTCAGACTCACGAGCGAACTCGCAGGCTGCTTTCAAGGCTTCACGGTCCAGTGCCGGGTCGACACTGACGGCATGATCCAGCCATGCCTCGAGATTGATACTGCCGTCGGTGTTGATCGGCTGGTGTGCTCTCACCTGTACCATCTTGCTTACCTTCCCTACGACGCACCTTCGATGCGCCAAAATCATCGCCGACTTTACTGCGAGCTCCGTGGCAGTGTTCAGGCCCTGGAGAACGCAGGCCAGTCGGATTAAACGGGCATCCTAGCCCGCTTCAAATAACGCCATGGCCTCGACATGCGCGGTCTGCGGAAACATGTCGAGGATCCCGGCACGCTTTAGCCGGTAGCCTTGCTTGACCAACTCAACCGTGTCCCGCGCCAGCGTGGCTGGGTTGCAGGACACATACACCAGGCGCTTGGCCCCCAAGGCTGCAAGTTTGCGCACAACCTCCAGGGCACCATCGCGGGGTGGGTCCAAGAGTACCGCAGAAAAGCCCTGTTTGGCCCATTCTGCGTCGGTCAAAGGCTGGGACAAATCGGCCTGAAAAAACTGTGCGTTATGCAAATGGTTGCTGACGGCATTGAGGGCCGCACGGTCCACCATGGCCTGTACGCCCTCCACCGCCACCACTTCGCGTACGTGGCGAGCCAGTGGCAGGGCGAAGTTGCCCAGGCCGCAAAACAGGTCCAGTACCCGTTCGTCGGCTTGTGA
>NZ_BCBO01000087.1:0-39343 GCF_001320835.1 Pseudomonas sp. NBRC 111138
GCCATTGCAGCGCGTGGGCGACCATCGCCTGGTTGACCCCGGCGTTGACCTGCACAAAGTCGCCCGGCCGGTACGCCAGCTCCAGATCCCACGCCTCCAAACGGAAGCCCAAGGCCTGACCCGGCTCGACGGGCTCCGGCTGCCCTTCCCCGTGCAGCCACAATTGGGCGTCATGGAAGGTGCAGAATTCCTTGAGGATCTGCAGGTCAGCCTCGGACAACGGCGCCATATGCCGCAGCAACACGGCGATGGACGAGCCGCTGAACAACTCGACATGCCCCAACGCCTGCGGTTTACTCAAGCGACGCAGCATCGTTGGCAAACGCTGCATGATCGGTTGCAAGGCCTGTACCAGCACCGGGCAATCATCGATAGCGACGATGTCCTGACTGGCCACGGCGCGAAAACCCACTTCGAGTTTCTTTGCCTTGGCGTCCCAACGTACGGCCACACGGGCGCGGCGCCGATAACCGAACTCCGGCCCGCTCAACGGCGCTGCCCACTCCTGTGGCTCGACACCGGCCACCCGGGACAATTGCTCGGCAAGCATGCGCTGTTTCAGGGCAAGTTGTTCTTCATGGGGCAGGTGCTGCACGCTGCAACCGCCGCAGCGGCCAACATGGGCGCAGGGTGCCGGGCGACGCAACTCGCTGGCCTGGAACACCCGCTCGGTGCGCGCCTCGACCACTTTGCCATGGGCGCCCAACACCCGTGCTTCCACCTCTTCGCCGGCCAACGCACCGTTCACAAACCAGGTGCGGCCTTCAAAGAACACGATGCCCCGGCCATCATTGGCCAGACGCTCGATGGTCAGGCGCTGTTTCTTGCCCACGGGTATCTGTGGGGCCCGGCTGCCGCCCGTCGGTTGGAAGCGCAGGCCTCTCTCGTGCTTGGCCATCAGTTGGGTTCGTCGAAAATGCCGGTCGACAGGTAACGGTCGCCTCGGTCACAGATGATCGCGACGATCACCGCGTTTTCCACTTCTTTGGACAAGCGCAACATACCGGCCACGGCGCCACCGGAGGACACGCCGCAGAAGATGCCCTCTTCACGGGCCAGGCGGCGCGTGGTGTCTTCGGCTTCGCGCTGGGCCATGTCGATGATGCGGTCTACCCGCGTCGCGTTGTAGATCTTCGGCAAATACTCTTCGGGCCAACGACGAATACCCGGGATGGCCGCGCCTTCCATCGGTTGCAGGCCGACGATCTGGATCGCCGGGTTCTGCTCCTTGAGGTAGCGCGAGTTGCCCATGATGGTACCGGTGGTGCCCATGGAGCTGACGAAGTGAGTGATGGTGCCCTGGGTCTGGCGCCAGATCTCCGGGCCGGTGCTGGTGTAGTGCGCCTCGGGGTTGTCGCCATTGGCGAACTGATCGAGCACCACGCCACGGCCTTCGGCGGCCATGCGCTCGGCAAGATCACGGGCGCCTTCCATGCCTTCTTCCTGGGTCACCAGGATCAGCTGGGCGCCATAGGCGGTCATCGCCGCCTTGCGCTCGGCGCTGCCGTTGTCGGGCATGATCAGCACCATCTTGTAACCCTTGATCGCTGCGGCCATGGCGAGGGCGATCCCGGTGTTACCCGAGGTGGCTTCGATCAGGGTGTCGCCGGGTTGGATCTGCCCACGCAACTCGGCGCGGGCGATCATCGACAGCGCCGGGCGGTCTTTGACCGAGCCGGCCGGGTTGTTGCCCTCGAGTTTGAGCAACAGGGTATTGCTGGTTTCACCCGCCATGCGTTGCAAGCGGACCAGGGGCGTGTTGCCGACACAATCGGCGATTGTTGGGTACTGCAAGGTCATGGCGTATTCGCAATCCAGACTGCGGGGCGCACATCATACCGGGAAAGGCCGGCGGGCCATATCACGCAAAGTGTGGTGCTTATGGCTTAAAGGCATAAGCCGGGTTTATGTCGGGTCGCCATGGTTGCGCTGGAATACTTCATCGCCCATCGCAGCAATCTGCCCTTCGATCAGCGCTTCAAAGGGTTTGAGCAGTGGCTCGAAGGACGTCGGCGCTTCCAATACCTGCAACGCTTGCGTGATCGCTTCGACCGTCGACAAGGCGCCAGGCCCCGGCGCCTTGCGCAAGCGATAGCGGGAAACGCTGCCTTCAGCCAACGTCACCCGGGGCAATGCCGCCAGCAAAGGGTTGAGGTGCAGCAGTTTGCGCGCCTTGCGCCAGGTGCCATCGGGAACCACCAACAGCAGTGGCTGATCGTCAGGTGCGTAGGCGTGCAGCGGCTCGGCGTCATCCGCCGGAAACAACAGGCGTGCCCGATAGCCAGGCGGGTTCAATAGCGTCGCAAGGTCATCAAACACCTCCCCCACCACCAACTGCGCGTTGTTCAGGCCCAACGCCGCCAACCGTGCAGTATTGAGCGCATGGCCGACCTCGCTCGGGTGCTGCAACACCAACACACGAGTGCGGCTGTCAAGGTGGGGGATCAGCGCACAAAGGCAGTGCGTGGTCGGGCGCAGGCAGCGCGGGCAATGGGGTCGGGACATGGTGTTTTCAGGCCTGGTTGAGCTGGGTCTTGAGCAAATCGCGGAAGGTCTGGATCAGTGGCTCGCGGCTGCGGCCACGGCGCATGATCAGCGAAAACGGCGCCTGGTAGCCGAAGGTCGCCGGCAGCAAAACGCGCAGGTCGCCCTTGTCAGCCCAGGCCTGGGCGTAGTGTTCGGGCAGGTAGCCAATATAAGCGCCCGACAGCACCAGAATCAGTTGCGCCTCCATACTTTCCACCGTGGCAGCGCTGTGCTTGAAGCCGTGGCGCGCCAACTCCGCCTGGCTCCAGTAACCCCGCCCGACCATGCGTTGCTGGGTGATCACTTGTTCCGGGATGCGCCGCTCGTTGAACAATGGGTGCCGGTTGCTGCAATACAACCAGTGCTGTTCGCGGTACAGCGGCATGTAGACCAGCCCGCTCATGCGGTTGGAGAACGCACCGATGGCCAGGTCCAGGCGGTTGTCCTGCACCCCCAGTTGCAATTCGTAGGGGCTCATCACCGACAGGTGCAAATGCACTGCCGGGTGCTCCAGGCTGTATGCGCCAATCACTTCGGCGAACGGCAAGGCCTTGTCGCTGACGGTGGAGTCGAGCACTCCGAGCTTGAGGGTGCCGCGCAATTCGCCTTTCAACGCAGCGGCGTATTGCTCGAAACCTTCGAGTTCGCCCAACAGGCGCAGGGTTTCCTGATGAAACAGCTCACCCTTGCTGGTCAGGCTGAAGCCGCCACGGCCACGATGGCACAGCACCAGGCCCAAGGCTGACTCGAGTTGGCTCATGTAGGTGCTGATGGCCGACGTCGACAGGTTGAGCTCGTGCTGGGCGTTGGCAAACCCTTGGTGGCGCACGACGCTGACGAAGATGCGCAGGAGTTTCAGGTCGGGCAAGGCGTTGGCCATGGGGGCTCCAATGAAGCGTGACGCAGAGCATCACAGGATGCATCCCCACGCAGAGCGTGGGAACGATCAACTGTAGGAGCGAGCTTGCTCGCGAAAAACCTGAGGACGCCGCGTACATTCTGGGGCTGCGCATCATCGTTGACGTTTTTCGCGAGCAAGCTCGCTCCTACAGGGATCAGGGAGTTTAACTCAGGCTTTAGTTTAGAAAAATCTGAACTAAGTATTTGCCTCTGCCGATTCTTCCTAAGCCAGGCTTTTCGCAGAATCGGCCATCAATAAACAAAACAACGATGAGGCAATCCCGTGGACAAGATTTTCCACCAACCACTGGGCGGCAACGAAATGCCGCGCTTCGCCGGCATCGCCACCATGATGCGTCTTCCCCACCTGCAAACCGCCAAGGGCCTGGATGCCGCCTTCGTCGGCGTGCCGCTGGATATCGGCACCTCGCTGCGCGCCGGTACGCGCTTCGGCCCACGGGAAATCCGCGCCGAGTCGGTGATGATCCGTCCCTACAACATGGCCACCGGCGCCGCACCGTTCGACTCACTGTCGGTGGCCGATATCGGCGACGTGGCGATCAATACCTTTAACCTGCTCGACGCGGTGCGGATCATCGAAGAGGCCTACGACGAGATCCTCGAGCACGACGCCATCCCCCTGACCCTGGGTGGCGACCACACCATCACCCTGCCGATCCTGCGGGCGATCCACAAAAAACATGGCAAGGTCGGGCTGGTGCACATCGATGCCCACGCCGACGTCAACGACCATATGTTCGGCGAGAAAATTGCCCACGGCACCACCTTCCGCCGCGCCGTGGAAGAAGGCTTGCTCGATTGCGACCGCGTGGTGCAGATCGGCCTGCGCGCCCAGGGCTATACCGCCGAAGACTTCAACTGGAGCCGCAAGCAAGGCTTCCGCGTGGTCCAGGCCGAAGAATGCTGGCATCACTCCCTCGCGCCGCTGATGGCCGAAGTGCGAGAAAAAGTCGGCGGCGGCCCGGTGTACCTGAGCTTCGACATCGACGGCATCGACCCCGCCTGGGCACCCGGCACCGGCACCCCGGAAATCGGCGGGCTGACCACCATCCAGGCCATCGAAATCATCCGTGGCTGCCAGGGCCTCGATCTGATTGGTTGCGACCTGGTAGAAGTTTCGCCGCCTTACGACACCACCGGCAATACCTCGTTGCTGGGCGCCAACTTGCTGTACGAGATGCTCTGCGTACTGCCTGGCGTCGCGCATCGCTGATGAGGCGAACGCGCTGAGAACAATAAAAACCGCGTCTTCACACTCATAACCAAGGGGGGTCGCACAGATCCCCGACAACGATGTACCTGACTTTCGCTCGCGTATTTACCGAGCCAGCTGCCGCCTGATCGCCCATAAAAAATATAATCGGAGAACCGCCGTCATGGCTTTGGATTTATTCGTCGTACTCATCTACGCCGCCGGCATGCTGGTGCTCGGCTACTACGGCATGCGTCGCGCCAAGACCCACGAAGACTACCTGGTCGCCGGCCGCAACCTCGGCCCATCGCTGTACATGGGCACCATGGCCGCCACGGTGCTGGGCGGTGCCTCCACCGTCGGCACCGTGCGCCTGGGATATGTGCATGGTATTTCGGGTTTCTGGCTGTGCGCCGCGCTCGGCGCGGGCATCATTGCCCTGAACCTGTTCCTGGCCAAGCCCCTGTTGAAGCTGAAAATCTTCACCGTCACCCAGGTCCTGGAAAAACGCTACAACCCCATGGCCCGCCAGGCCAGCGCGGTGATCATGCTGGCCTACGCCCTGATGATCGGCGTGACCTCGATCCTGGCCATCGGCACCGTGCTGCAAGTGCTGTTCGACCTGCCGTTCTGGATGTCGGTACTGGTGGGCGGCGGCGTGGTGGTGGTGTATTCGACCATCGGTGGCATGTGGTCGCTGACCCTCACCGATATTGTGCAATTCGTGATCAAGACCGTCGGCCTGATGTTCATCCTGTTGCCGATCTGCCTGTACCGCGTCGGCGGCTGGGATGAACTGGTGGCCAAGCTACCAGCGTCAAACTTCAGCTTCACCGCGATCGGCTGGGACACGATCATCACCTACTTCATGATCTACTTCTTCGGCATCCTGATCGGCCAGGATATCTGGCAACGGGTCTTCACCGCCCGTGACGAAAAGGTCGCCCAGTACGCAGGCACTTTCGCCGGCTTCTATTGCATCCTGTACGGCCTGGCCTGTGCGCTGATCGGCATGGCTGCCCATGTGCTGATCCCGGACCTAGACAACGTCAACAATGCCTTCGCCGCGATCGTCAAAGCTTCGCTGCCGGACGGCATTCGCGGCCTGGTCATCGCCGCCGCGCTGGCCGCCATGATGTCCACCGCCAGCGCCGGCCTGCTCGCCGCCTCCACCGTATTGACCGAAGACCTGCTGCCCCGCCTGCGCGGCGGCAAGGCGTCGAGCCTGCGCATCAACCGCCTGTTCACCCTGTTGACCGGCGTTGCCGTGCTGGGTATCGCATTGGTGGTGAACGATGTGATCAGCGCCCTGACCCTGGCCTATAACCTGTTGGTGGGCGGTATGTTGGTGCCCTTGATCGGCGCGATCTTCTGGAAGCGCGCGACCACCTCGGGCGCAATCACGTCCATGAGCCTGGGCTTTATGACCGCGCTGGTATTTATGTTCAAGGATGGGTTGGATGCAAATACGCCGATCTACTACAGCCTGGCGGTGGCGCTGGTGAGCTTTGTACTGGTGAGTTTGCTGTCGCGTCGGCCGGCCAAGGTGGCGGCTGCGGTGGTTTGAGCTATAACAAGGGCGGGGATATTTTTTTCAGCGGGCGCGACGTCGGAGGTCGCGCCCGTTTTTTTCGCCTGGTGCAAAACAACTGTGGGAGCGGGCTTGCTCGCGAAAGCGGTGTGTCATTCAACCTTATTTTGGCTGATACACCCTATTCGCGAGCAAGCCCGCTCCCACATTTTTTAGACCGCGTGATTAGCGGCGACGTGGCCGACGTTGCTCGTCATCCGTGCGAATCGGCACCGGTTGCAGCGGAGGCTCGATCAAGCCCAATGCAACGCCGAGGTCGTGGAGCCAGTTTTGGATTTTCTCTTTCATGATTGCCCCCTTTGAGGGTAGTGCTGGCCGGCGTGAGTACTGTCGCCGTTTCCTACAGTGATAGTAGCCCTAAGTCCTAGGTAATGCTTGAAGGAAACCACAACGAACTATTACTGAATTGATCCGAATCCTGACGGATCGTTCAAGCAATGGCACGTGTGTCTTGCACGCATCGCGGGTTGCCGTCTTGCTGCAGGTCGATCCATGCATTGAGGTTAGCGCCGAGCATGCCCTTTCGCCACATCAGCCAGGTGGTCGCAGTGGCAAAAGGCCCAGTCAGCGGATGAACGGACACGCTGTCCTTGCCGGGCAGGCTTGCGAGCATGGACTCAGACATCAACGCCACGCCGGAACCTGCGATCACGCAGGCGAGCATGCCTTGGTAGGACTCGATCTCGATCGCCCGCCCCATCGCCACACGCTCATGGGAAAACCAGGTTTCCAGGCGCGTGCGGTAGGCGCAACTGCGCCGGAACGTGAACACTGCACGGCCCGCCACATCCTGGGGGCCACGCACCGGCGGATGATCGGCCTCGCAAATCAGCACCAGGCGCTCTTCGCACAGCGGTACGCCATCCAGGGTGGCGATGGTCAGCGGGCCGTCGACGAAGGCTGCATCCAGGCGCCCGGTAATCAGCCCTTCCAGCAACTCCCCACTGGGTGCCGACTGCACCTGAAGGTTCACCATGGAGTAAGTCTTGTGATAGCGCGCCAGCAGCTTCGGCAAATGAACCGCGGCGGTGCTGTACATGCTGCCCAATACGAAATCACCGGCCGGTTGCCCGCCTTGTACGGCGCCGTGTGCTTCATCATGCAGCGCCAGCAGGCGAGTGCTGTAGTCCAGCAGTACCTTGCCCGCCGGAGAAAGCTGCAAACGCTGGCGCTCGCGCACGAACAGGTCGACACCCAATTGCTCTTCCATTTGTTTAAGCCGGGTCGACAGGTTGGACGGCACGCGGTGCAGGCGCTCGGCGGCACGGGTAATGGAGCCCTCTTCCGCCACAGCCTGGAAAATGCGCAATTGACTGAACTCCATTACTTTCTCCAAAACTGAACAAGTTACTCACTATTATTCAATTTTACAGAAAGTCAATCCATCTTAGCCTGCAAGGCATTCGCTTCTTTGCAGGAAACCTGAACATGTCCCCGCTGATTCGTTTACTCGCCAGCTCCGTCGCCCTGATGATGGCCATGGGCATTGGCCGCTTCGCCCTGACTCCGCAAATGCCGCATTTGCTCAGTGAAGGCCAGATCGACCTGACCGGCGCTGGCCTGCTCGCTGCCGCCAATTACCTGGGTTATTTCGTCGGCGCGGTGGACTCGATCTTTGCCCGTAGCCATCAGCATGTGCGCGGGCGCCTCTACGGCGGCTTGTGGCTGTGCGTATTGCTGACCCTGGCGTCCTACTGGGCTAACGGGTTCTGGCCGCACTTGTTGCTGCGCTTTGGCACCGGGGTCGCCAGTGCCTGGGCCCTGGTGATGATTACCAGCCTGAGCCAGCCACTGGCGATTGCCGCCGGCCGCCCGCGCCTGGGTGCGCTGGTGTTTGCCGGGCCGGGGTTGGGGATTGTGCTGACGGGGCTGCTGGCGCTGGTGTCGAACCTATTAGGGCAAAGCTCTGCCGCGCTGTGGTTGATCTACGGGACGGTGGCGCTGGTGATGCTGCTGGCGATCCTGCCGTTTTTACCCAAGCCGACCGTCACTGTTACCCAGGTCTCCAGCGCGGGGAGCAACGGCAGCATCGCGCACCTGTGCTGGATTTATTTCCTGTACGGCCTGGGCTACATCATCCCGGCGACTTTTCTGTCGCAGATGGCCAGCGCTCAATTCAACGGGGCCTGGCAGGCCGATCTGTTCTGGCCCTGCTTTGGCCTGGCGGCCGCGCTGGGAGTGGGGGTAGCCAGCCTGCGCCGCAAGCACCCGAACACCACCCGTCGCTGGCTGATGGCGACTTTATGGCTGCAAGCGGCAGGGGTGTTCGCCTGCCTGTTCGGCAATGGCTGGGGCTTGGCGTTGGGCGTTTTGCTGTGCGGTGCGCCATTTCTGGCCTGCATGCAGTTGGTGATGGCGCGATTAAGGGAGGTCGCGCCCCATGGCTACCAACGCAGCACGGGGTTGCTGACCGCCAGCTTCGCCGTCGGCCAATTGAGCGGCCCCCTGTTGGCATCGGTCAGCAGCCATCTCAGTGGCGGCCTGCAACCGGCGTTGGTCGTTGCCGGTACCGGGTTGTTATTAGCCGGTTCAGTACTGATCAACCGCCCTCTACCGCCCCAGCCGATTTGCACACAAGTGGCCAACAGTGCAGCAAATGGCGGTTAGACACGTGCCCCACGCCATGTCCATCAGCGCCAACCCAGCGGACCAGCCTTGAAGCGTGGCCCAGTTGCTCAGGTCATAGGTGCCGTAGGCCACCAGCCCAAGCAAGGCGCCCAAACGCGCAGCGCGCTGCCAACTGGCGCTGGGCACGACCACCAACACTACGCAGCCAAGGACGTACAGGAGATAGAACAATACCGCAGGCAACAGGCGTGGCTGATCAAGCATCAGCGCGCCAAGCAGGGATTTGTAGGTGGGCCCCATGAGCACGCCGAGCCAAAGGCCGTCGAGGACCAGGAAGGCAAGCAAGGTACCGAGGTAGGCATACAACGACTTTCTGGACATGAGCAAGCCCTACTGTGAAGGCAAGCTTGTTGTGGCGAGCAAGCTTGCTTGCGTTGGGGTGCGAAGCGCCCCCAAAAAAGCTTGCGACTGCTACGCAGTCGAGCGGGAGCAAGCTCCCTCGCCACAACAAGCTCGCTCCTACAGGAGAGCGAAGCGTACTCAGCTTAGTTCAATGCGATCCGCATGAATCACGATCTGGCCCTGCTTGTAGAGCGCACCAATGGCCTTCTTGAAGTTGCCCTTGCTCACGCCGAACAAGTTACTGATCACCGCCGGGTCGCTTTTGTCGCTGACCGGCAGGCTGCCATTGTTGTCGCGCAACTTGGCGAGGATCTTCGAGTTCAGGCTGGAGGCCGCTTCCTGGCCCACCGGCTGCAGGCTCAGGCTGATGTTGCCATCGGCGCGGATCTCTTTGATAAAGCCCTTCTCTTCCTTGCCCGGGCGCAGGAACTTGAACACTTCGTTCTTGTGGATCAAGCCCCAGTGCTTGTTGTTGATGATCGCCTTGAAGCCCATGTCAGTGGCTTCGGCCACCAGCAGGTCGACTTCCTGGCCCACCTGATAGTTCGCCGGCGTCTTGTCCAGGTAACGGTCAAGGCGAGCGGTGGCGGTGATGCGCTTGGTGTGCTTGTCGAGGTAGACGTGCACCACGCAATATTCACCCGCGGTCATCTGGCGTTTTTCTTCCGAATAAGGCAGCAGCAGATCCTTGGGCAAACCCCAATCAAGGAAGACGCCAATGCTGTTGACTTCCACAACTTTCAAACTGGCGAATTCACCGACTTGAACTTTGGGCTTTTCGGTGGTGGCGATAAGTTTGTCATCGCTGTCCAGATAAATGAAAACGTTGAGCCAGTCTTCATCTTCACTGGGAATATCTTTAGGGATATACCGATTAGGCAAGAGGATTTCCCCATCTTGCGCACCATCGAGGTACAAACCAAAGTTAGTGTGCTTGACCACTTGCAAGCTGTTGTAGCGCCCGACTAAAGCCATTTCCAATACCCTCATTGCGTGGGCGGCATTCTACCCGAGTTGTGCCCTGCACGCGCACACGCCTGAAAAATCGCGGGCTGGCATGGCGTTCCAGTGGCATCGCCCCACTCGTCTGATCGTTCGGTTCACTTTGAGCAGGCCATCAGCGTGTCCACAAGCCTTGGGTTTCCAGCTAAAACAGTAAGTTAGCGCTTTATTTCAGCGCTGAACTTCGGCTATTTCCAGCCGCGAGCACTTATTCTCGAGGGATATTTGCCAAGCAATTGTCAAGTATTTCCTGTACGATAGCTGGCCAAGTTAATTTTCTACAGGTTAGTGGCCGCCATGCGTGTAAAAGCATCCAACAGCAAAGCAAAGCCAGCTCCCGCCGTTGAAACCAGCGAATCGATCAATAGCCAGATTGCTGCGTTCCTCAAGTCCGGCGGCGAAATCCAGCAAATTGCCAAGGGCGTGAGCGGCCAGACTTTCGGCCCGTCCAAGCAGATCAGCCTGGGCAAGAAGTAATAGTCATACCCGCGCACTGCATCTGGTCCCTAAGCGTCTTGCCTTCGAGGCGCTAGGACTAGAGTTGCCACCCCCTCCCGACACCCTCAATACGCAGCTAATCGACGAACGGGCCTCAATGCCTGGCATTCGCCGGTATCCTTGCACACGTCTAGCACGGGCATCTGCCTGAATCTTTCCGTTACTGCTCCTCGCTTTTCATGGAGTGAAGCATGCTTAAACGCTGTATTTTCGTGGTCAGCATCCTGGTCGCCAGCCCTTTGGCCGAAGCGCATATCTTCCAGCGCGAATTGGGTGACTTCGACCTGAAATTAGGTACAACCCCCAGCCGCACCATGGCCCAGGGCCTGGTCAAGCCGACCGCCCCTGGCAGCGACTCGTTCCACGGAGGCCTGGACCTTACCCACGACAGCGGCCTGTATTTCGGCCAGTTTTCCCCGAACATGGGCCTGTCGTCGGCCAATAACCTTGAAGTCGACTCCTACATGGGCTTCAAGCGTCCGTTCGACCAGACCCTGGGCTATGAAGTCGGCTTGATCCACTACAGCTACCCCAAGCTCAGCCCCCTCGACAGCCAAGAGTTCTACGGCGGGCTGAACCTGTTGGGCAATCGCTTTGGCGTGTCTTTCAGCAACGACCCCGACCGCCAGGACAGCACCCTGTTTGCAGACCTGGGCGGCACCCAGCCTTTCGGCATCGGCGTCAGCATGAAGTACACCACCCATCAACTGGGCACACCGGTCTCGGTAGAGAACGGCGCCATCAGCAGTTTCAGCGATTGGTCGGTACAGTTTTCCCGGGCCTGGAAAGGCATTGACCTGGACCTGATCTACAGCGGCTCCAGCCTCAGCGGCAGTGACTGCTCGGCCTACTCCGGACACAATTCGCAATGTGACGGGCTGTTGACCTTGAAGGCCGTGAGGTCGTTTTATTGATGGGCTGAACTGTCGCACCCCGCGCAGGTTCACATGCATTAACGCCCTCCATGCAAGGACCTGCCCATGTTGCGCCGGCTCAAATTCCTGATGGTACTGCTGACCCTGAGCCTGGTGCTCGCCGGCTGCAATCGCGTAGGCCTGGCCTACCGAAACCTCGACGTGATCATCCCCTGGACCCTCAACGATTACCTGGACATGAATGCCGGGCAAAAGAGCTGGTTCAACGACACCCTCAAGGAGCACCTGGCCTGGCACTGCACCACGCAATTGCCTGGCTACCTGGACTGGCTCGACCGCCTGCAGCAGATGGTCGACAGTAACCAGGTCACCGACGCCGCATTGCAAACCCGTACTGTCGAAGCCAAACAGGCAATTGCCGAGATTGCGCGGGAAATCACGCCCTCAGCTGTGCAATTGCTGCAAGGCCTGGACGATCAGCAGGTCAAGGACATGAGCGATGCTCTGGCCAAGGACCTGCGCAAACGCCAGGACGAATACCTCAAGCCACCACTGGCTCAACAAATCAAGGAACGCGCCGAGCGTATGAGCAAGCGCCTGGACGCCTGGATCGGCCCGTTGAGCCCAGGCCAGCAAAACCGCGTCACGGCCTGGTCGGCCGAGTTGGGCGCGCAAAACCAAGCGTGGATCGGCAACCGCGCCCATTGGCAGGCGCAATTTATCGAGGCGCTGCAACAACGCCACAATGCCGATTTCCCGCAGAAAATCCAGCAACTGCTGGTGGATCGCGAAAGCCTGTGGACCCCACAATACCGCGCCGCCTATGCACAGACCGAAGCCGCCGCGCGCAGCTTGCTCATTGATGTGATGGCCCAAAGCTCCCCAGCGCAGCGCCTGAAACTCACCCAGAAAATCGACAAAGTCCGCAGCGACTTCCAGGCGCTCAAATGCCTGAAAAGCGCACAGTCTTGATGGATGCTTGCGGTCAGAACCATAGGCGCACGCCAACCACCCAGTGCAGTTGGTTAACGTCTTCGCCTTCGTCCCGTGCGTATTGCGCAGTCTGGCCATAAGTGCGGTTCCAGCTGAGCCCGACATAAGGCGCAAACTCGCGGCGAACTTCGTAGCGCAAACGCAAGCCCAGGTCACTTTCCGCCAAGCCCGAACCAACGCCGCGTTGCGGATCGTTCTGCGCATAAAAATTGAGTTCGGCGGTGGGCTGCAGGATCAGGCGATTGGTGAGCAGAATGTCGTAGTCACCCTCAAGGCGTGCGGCCGTATGCCCCGATTCGCCGACAAACAACGTGGCTTCGGCCTCGAAGTTGTAGAGCGCCATGCCTTGTAGGCCAAAGGCCGCCCAGCTCTGGCTGGCACCGGGCTTGAAGTCCTGACGCACGCCGCCGACCACGTCCCACCACGGGCCGATAGCGTGCCCCCATAACGCTTGGGCTTCGGCGCTTTCAGTGCGGCCGGCGCTGCGTTCGCCTTCACTGCGTAGCCACAGCCGGTCGATGTCACCGCCGACCCAACCCTTGATGTCCCAACTCTGCGCGTTGCCGTCGCCGCCCTGCCATTCCAACTGGTTGACCAGCAGCATCGAGTTCACGCCGCTGTCGTGCACCTGATGCCCTCCCGGCGCGTTGTACACCGCTGCGCGCTCTGCGTCGGTCAGCGCCGGAATCGGCGTACGGCTTTGCGTCAGCGCTGGCGTCGCCGGGCTCATGCCCTGAAATTCATCCTCGGCCGCCAACGCCCATGGGGCGAAACCCAGCGTGGCGAAGGCGATGCACAGGGACGAGACGCAACGGTTCATGCTCGCTTCCTTATTCATGCACGCGCACCTCGCGGAACATGCCCATTTCCATGTGGTACAGCAGGTGGCAGTGATAGGCCCAGCGCCCCAAGGCATCAGCGGTGACGCGGTAACTGCGCCGGGAGCCCGGTGGCATGTCGACCGTATGTTTGCGCACCTGGAACTGGCCGTTTTCGTCCTCCAGGTCGCTCCATAAGCCATGCAGGTGAATCGGGTGGGCCATCATGGTGTCGTTGACCAGCACCACCCGCACACGCTCGCCATAAGTCAGTTGCAAAGGCTCGGCATCGGAAAACTTCACGCCATTGAACGACCAGGCGAACTTTTCCATATGCCCGGTGAGATGCAATTCGACGGTGCGCGAGGGATCGCGGCCATCGGGGTCTTCAAAGGTACTGCGCAGGTCGGCATAGGTGAGCACCCGGCGGCCATTGTTGCGCAGGCCGATTCCAGGGTCGTCCAGCTTGGGCATCGGGTTCATCGCCTGCATGTCTACCAGCGGGTTGTTCTGCTCGCTGGCGGGGTGTTTCTGCATCGCCATCGCGCCCATGGCGCTGTGATCCATGCCTTCCATGCCCGGCATATCGGCCATGGCACCGTGGTCCATGCCGCCCATGCCCATGTCATCCATCGTCAGCCACGGGCGCGGATCAAGCGGCGGTACTGAGGCGGTCGCACCCATCTGCCGGGCGAGGGTGCCACGGGCATAGCCTGTGCGGTCCATGGACTGGGCAAACAGGGTGTAGGCCTCTGCCACAGGCTCGACCAGCACATCGTAGGTTTCCGCCACGGCGATACGGAACTCGTCGACGCTTACCGGCTTTACCGGCTGGCCATCCGCGGCGATGACGGTCATCTTCAACCCTGGAATGCGCACATCAAAATAGGTCATCGCCGAACCATTGATAAAACGCAGGCGAATCGTTTCCCCCGTCTTGAACACTCCGGCCCAGTTCTGCCCAGGCGTCTGGCCGTTGAGCAAGTAGGTGTAGGTCTCACCGCTGACGTCCGCAAGGTCGGTGGGGCTCATCTTCATTTGCGCCCACATCAGCCGGTCGGCAGCCGTGGCCGACCAGCCCTGCTTGCCCACATCCCGGATAAAATCGCCCAGGGTGGGTTTGTGCAGGTTGTAGTAATCAGACTGCTTCTTGAGGGTCTTCATCAGGGCGATGGGGTCTTCGTCGGTCCAGTCCGACAGCATCACCACGTAATCGCGCTGGTAGCTATAAGGCTCGGGTTCCTTGGGATCGATAACCAGCGGGCCGTACACGCCCTGCTGCTCCTGAAGCCCGGAATGGCTGTGGTACCAGTAGGTGCCGTGCTGCTTGACCTTGAATTGGTAAACGTAAAGGCCGCCCGGTTCGATGCCCTTGAAGCTCAGGCCGGGCACGCCGTCCATGGTCGATGGCAACAGGATGCCGTGCCAGTGGATCGAGGTGGGCTCGCCAAGACGGTTTTTCACGCGCAGGGTCACGGTGTCGCCTTCGCGCCAGCGTAACAGCGGGCCGGGCAGGCTGCCGTTGACGGTCAACGCGGTGCGCGCACGGCCGGTCAGGTTGACGGGAGTCTGGTCAATAAACAGGTCAAATTCGCTGCCGGCGAGCACCGTGGGCTGGCCGGGGCTGGTCAGTGCCCACACAGGTGGGCGCCAAAGCCCGAGCCCACCCAGCAGGCCGCCTGCGGCCAGGCCTTTGACGAATGTGCGTCTGGAGGTTGTGGAGTGCATGCCGATTCAAGTCCGTGAGTTGAATGGCAGCAGATTAGGAGTCGCCGGCTGTCAGCAACCTTAGCGACAGATTACCGATTCGACAGGTTCACCCGGCTCCCTCGGGGGCGCCGGGGCACAAGAAGATCAGGCGATCTGCGCTTTGGAGGCCACTTCAGCGAACGTTGCCGGATCAAGCGCGTCCTCCTGCTCATCCAACACCTGACGTGGATGATCATTGCCCGGAATCGAACTGTCGATCAGCGCCAGCAATTGCGCACCCAGCGCCGTCAGAATGAAATTCTCGCCATTGCCGCCCTCTTCCTCAGGCCGCGACTCGATAAAGCCACGCTTGAACAGCAGCGCCTCGTAATCGGCAGCGGTCTTCTTGAGTGCGTCCAGGTTGCCAGTGTCCTCGCCGGCCGTCGCCTTCTCGGCCGCTTCTTGTTCGGCGTATTTGCGCGGGGCAAAGCTGCCTTCGCCGTTCTGCACTTCATGCAGCAGACGTTCGATCAGATCCCAATTGTAAGTCG
This sequence comes from Pseudomonas sp. NBRC 111138, assembly GCF_001320835.1. Taxonomy (NCBI): domain Bacteria; kingdom Pseudomonadati; phylum Pseudomonadota; class Gammaproteobacteria; order Pseudomonadales; family Pseudomonadaceae; genus Pseudomonas; species Pseudomonas sp. NBRC 111138. Next base: position 15,627 of record NZ_BCBO01000087.1, read on the forward strand.
TCATCCTGATTCCTCCTGCAGGCCGATGGAGTTAGCCCGTCTAAGGGAGTGACACGTTCCGGCACTGGCCGTTCAACCGAACGGACGGGCGTCATTTCTCTGAACTTTCCAGAGGTTCGCCGCCTCAACTGCACATCACTGCCAAGGAAGTCCGACCATGAAAACCTTGATGAAGCTGACCCTCGCCGCCACGCTGTTGAGCGCCCTGCCCGCCTGGGCCTGCACGCCCGAGGAGGCCACGGCCAAGCGCGAGGAGCTGGCCAAGGAAGTGACCAAGCTCACAGAGCAGAACCCGACCAAGGCCAAGGAGATGAATGACCAGTTACAGAAGATGGACCTGGATACCGAAAGCGCCGAGTTTCCCGACAAGTGCCAGTTGATCGATGCGCGGCTCAAGGAGCTCAGAGAGGCTGCGCGGAAGCATTGAGCACAACGCGACGCAGAGCGTCTCTGGAGGCATTCCCACGCGGAGCGTGGGAACGATCATGGCGAAAAAAAACCGGACATTGTCCGGTTTTTTTATGCCCAACTGCTTATTCGGCAGCCGGAGCTTCTGGCTTGCGGCGCTTGAGCGGCGCCATGCCGTCCTTGCTGACGAGCGACAGGTTGTCGGTCTTCGGCCGGTTGGCGATCTTGCGCTTGGTCGGCGACTTGGCGCCGGTTTTCTTCTTGTCGCCCTTGGCGTCGGTCTTTTTCTTCTTCACGCCAACGGCCTTGCCCGACGCCTTGACCTTCTTCGGCCCGGTGTACGTACCTTTGACTTCCTTGATGGTGCGGCGCTCGAACGACTGCTTCAGGTAGCGTTCGATGCTCGACATCAGGTTCCAGTCGCCGTGGCAGATCAGCGAGATAGCCAGGCCATCGTTGCCAGCCCGTCCGGTACGGCCGATACGGTGCACGTATTCGTCGCCGCTGCGGGGCATGTCGAAGTTGATCACCAGGTCCAGGCCGTCGACGTCGAGGCCGCGTGCGGCAACATCGGTGGCCACCAGGATCTTCACGCCGCCCGCCTTGAGACGGTCGATGGCCAGCTTGCGGTCCTTCTGGTCTTTCTCGCCGTGCAGCACGAACGCCTTGTATTCCTGCGCAACCAGGCGCCCGTAGATACGGTCGGCGGCGGCACGGGTGTTGGTGAACACGATGGCCTTCTGGTAGGTCTCGTTGGCCAACAACCAGTTCAGGATCTGTTCTTTGTGCACGTTATGGTCAGCGGTGACGATCTGCTGGCGCGTGGTGGCGTTCAGGTCGCTGACGTTGTTGACCTGCAAGTGCTCAGGGTTGTTCAGCACCTTGGCGACCATATCGCGCAGGGTCGAACCACCGGTGGTGGCGGAGAACAGCATGGTCTGCTGGCGGTTGACGCACTCACCGACCAGACGTTGCACATCATCGGCAAAGCCCATGTCGAGCATGCGGTCGGCTTCGTCGAGCACCAGCACTTCGACTTCCTTGAGGTCGAGGTTGCCAGCGTTGAGCTGCTCGATCATGCGCCCTGGGGTGCCGATCAGGATGTCCGGTACCTTGCGCAACATCGCGGCCTGGACCTTGAAGTCTTCGCCACCGGTAATGATGCCGGACTTGATGAAGGTGAACTGCGAGAAGCGCTCGACTTCCTTCAGGGTCTGCTGGGCCAGCTCGCGGGTCGGCAGCAGGATCAGGGTCTTGATGCTGACGCGCACTTTGGCCGGGCCGATCAGGCGGTTAAGTACCGGAAGGACGAAAGCGGCGGTCTTGCCGCTGCCGGTTTGCGCCGTCACCCGCAGGTCACGCCCTTGCAGCGCGAGCGGGATGGCCGCTGCTTGCACAGGCGTAGGCTCGACAAATTTAAGCTCGGCCACGGCTTTAAGCAGGCGTTCGTGCAGGGCGAATTGGGAAAACACGGGTGCTACCTCGAAGAAATACAAAATATCAGCTGCATAGGTTACCGGTTTCGGGCGCCCAAACCGAGTTTCTTTACGCGAACGGGGCTAATCAGCTGCTTTTTTGTCAGCGATTTTGTCCAGAGCGTCAACTTTGTTGCACTTAAATGCTCTAATCGCCCCGTGTTGTCTTACAGAAGAATCGGTTCACTCATGGATATCAAACAGCTCTGGCTCAACGTCCAAGACCTTTGGGGCGCCCTCGATGAACACCCGGTCCTGCATTCCAGCCTAGGCTTGCTGGTGTTGCTGGTGGTGGCATTGGTGGTGGGAAGGGTCGCCCGTTACCTCATCCTGCACGCGGTCAAATTGCTCGGCCGGCAGCCGGCCCTGCACTGGCTGAACGACCTGCGGCATAACAAAGTCTTCCATCGCCTGGCGCAGATGACGCCATCGCTGGTGGTCCAGTTCGGCCTGTACCTGGTGCCGGACCTGAGCAAGACCGCCATTCTGTTTATCGGCAACGTCGCCCTGGCGATCACCATTCTGTTCATGGTTTTGGCCATGAGTGCCCTGCTCAACGCGCTGCTGGATATCTACGCACGCACCGAACACGCACGCACCCGCTCGATCAAGGGCTATGTGCAACTGGCGAAAATGGTGCTGTTCGTGTTCGGCGCGATCATCATCGTCGCCACCCTGATCGACCGCTCGCCGCTGTTGCTGCTGTCGGGCCTGGGTGCGATGTCGGCGGTGATTCTGTTGGTGTACAAGGACACGCTGCTGTCGTTCGTCGCCAGTGTGCAATTGACCAGCAACGACATGCTGCGCGTCGGTGACTGGATCGAAATGCCCCAGGTGGGTGCCGATGGCGATGTGGTGGACATCACCCTGCACACGGTGAAGGTGCAGAACTTCGACAAGACCATCGTTTCCATCCCCACCTGGCGCCTGATGTCCGAGTCGTTCAAGAACTGGCGTGGCATGCAGGCCTCCGGTGGGCGCCGTATCAAGCGCAGCCTGTACATCGACGCCAGCGGCGTACGCTTCCTGAACGACGAGGAGGAAGTGCGCATGACCCAGGTGCACTTGCTCAGCGGCTATATCAGCCGCAAGCAGGCCGAACTCAAGGCCTGGAACGAGGCTCAGGGCCACAGCGCGCAACTGTCGGCCAACCGTCGGCGCATGACCAACCTCGGCACCTTCCGCGCCTACGCACTGGCATACCTGCAAAGCCACCCGGACATCCAGCCGAACATGACCTGCATGGTGCGCCAGATGCAAACCACCGCCCAGGGTGTGCCGCTGGAGATCTACTGCTTTACCCGCACCACGGCGTGGGGCGATTACGAGCGGATCCAGGGCGATATCTTCGATTATCTATTGGCAGTGTTGCCGGAGTTCGGGCTGAGCCTGTATCAGCAGCCGAGCGGCAACGACCTGCGCGCCGGCGTGCTGCCGGCGTTGGCCGGAGCCACGCAGGTACCCATCGCCGAAACGGCATGAGTGATGCAAACGGGATTACGGCAGTGACGCCGTAATCTCCTTGCGGCAAACCTCAAGCACTTCATAGGCCAGTGTGGAATCATCCGGGCACGCCCGCGACAGCATGATTGCGCCGATGGCATGGGCCATGCTGTCGAGCATTTTCGCGCGCACGCCTTCTTTTGGCGTCTCATGAGCTGCGTTGTACTTTGCTTCCAGGGCCTGCAGGGTATTTTCCAAACCGTCGGCAAAGGTCGCCTTCAGCGTGTCCGATTGACGGGCGGCATCGGCACACAACGCCGCCAATGTGCATCCGCCGCCGCGATGGTCGCGGTGCTGCCTGGACAGGTAAACCTCGAAAAACTGCTCCACCTCCATCTCCGCGCTGTCGGCCAGTGACTGCGCCAGACTGTTGGCGGCTGCTTCCGCCATCAAGTCCGCCTTGGAACCGAAGTGCTTGTAAAAGCCGCCTTGGGTAAAACCGGCCGCAGCCATCAACTCGGCCACGCCCACCCCATCGAAACCCCGCTCGCGGAACAGCTCGGAAGCTGTCGCGACGATATGGGCCCGATTGCTCTGTGACTGCGCCTTGGTGATCTTCATGTGTAGGGTCCTGCCAGCTTGCGAGATAGGCATATTACTATGATGTCGATCATAATCAAAATCGTTGACAGCTTTGATTATGATCGACATCATAAAACCTCCTCGCACTCACAGAGCATCACACCATGAGCACTTCCACTACCGTTCTGATCACTGGCGCTTCGACCGGCATTGGCGCCGCCTACGCCGAACGCTTTGCCGCACGCGGCCACGACCTCGTACTGGTCGCCCGTGACATCGCGCGCCTGGAAGCGCTCGCCGCCAGGCTGCGTGAGCACCACGCCGTCAGCGTTGATATCCTCCCGGCCGACCTGACCCAAAGCGCTGACTTGGCCGCAGTTGAAGCGCGCCTGCGCGATGACGCCAGCATTGGCACGCTAGTCAATAATGCAGGCGCCGCGCAGTCCGGCAGTTTTATTGAACAGTCCACCGAAAGCGTCGCGCAGTTGGTCGCCCTCAACACCACGGCTCTGGTACGCCTGGCGAGTGCCATCGCCCCGCGCCTGGCGGCAGCCGGCAACGGCGCTATCATCAACATTGGCTCGGTAGTGGGCCTGGCCCCGGAATTCGGCATGACGGTGTACGGCGCGACCAAGGCGTTCGTGCTGTTCCTGTCCCAAGGCATGAGCCTGGAACTGGCGCCCAAAGGCGTGTACGTGCAAGCCGTGCTGCCCGCTGCCACGCGTACCGAGATCTGGGAGCGTGCGGGCATTGATATCAACACCCTCACGGACGTGATGGAAGTGGGTGATCTGGTGGACGCAGCGCTGGTCGGTTTCGACCGCCGCGAGCCGGTGACCATTCCGCCGTTGCAGGACGGCGCCCGTTGGGACGCGTTGCAGGCTGCGCGGCAAGGCTTGCTGGCGCAGATCAAGCAGTCCCAGGTTGCCGAGCGTTACCTGGCCAACGCCTGATCAACCGGTAGCAGGCGTGCTCCGCGCCTGCCCTTCTCACCGAAGCAACGAGCGTTGAACCATGAAGGCATTTTCCATCGAACGGTACGGCAAGCAGCCCGGCCGTCTCATCGAGCCCCCCGCGCCTGTTGTGGGTGAACATGACGTGCTGGTCCAGGTGCGGGCCAGCAGCGTCAATGTGCTGGATGCAAAGATCGCCAAGGGCGAATTCAAACTGATCCTGCCCTATGCATTGCCGTTGACACTGGGCAACGACCTGGCCGGCGTGGTGCTCAGTGTCGGCGCTGCGGTACGACGCTTCAAGCCGGGGGACGAAGTCTACGCTCGCTCGCCCCAGCAACGTATCGGCACCTTCGCCGAGCGGATTGCCGTGCACGAAGACGCACTGGCGCGCAAACCCGACAACATCACCATGGAGCAAGCCGCGTCCCTGCCCCTGGTCGCGCTTACGGCGTGGCAGGTGCTGGTGGAAACCGCGAAGCTGAAGAAAGGCCAGAAGGTGTTCATTCATGCGGGCTCAGGCGGGGTGGGCAGTATCGCCATCCAACTGGCCAAGCATTTGGGCGCTTTTGTCGCCACCACCACCAGCACCGCCAATGTGGAGTGGGTCAAGGCGTTGGGCGCGGATGTAGTGATCGACTACAAACAGCAAGCCTTCGAGGCCGTGCTGCGGGATTACGATGTGGTGCTGAACAGCCTGGGCCCGGATGCGCTGGCCAAGTCACTGAAGATTCTCAAGCCCGGCGGTCAGCTCATCTCCATCTCCGGGCCGCCGACGCCCGCCTTCGCCCGCGCCCAGAACCTGCCATGGGTATTAGGCCTGGTCATGGGCCTGTTGAGCAGCGGTATCCGCAGGAAAGCACGCAAGCAAGGCGTGAGCTATGAGTTTGTCTTCATGCGTGCCAGTGGCGCACAACTGGATGAAATCACCGCGCTGGTCGAATCCGGCAGTATCCGGCCGGTTATCGACCGTACCTTTCCGTTCGAATCCACAGCGGCGGCCCTGGACTATGTCGAACAAGGCCGCGCCAAAGGCAAGGTGGTGATCACGATGGGGACGACACCACCCGACGTACACCCAGCCGGCTGATCCAAACCGCCCCCAGAATCACCAGGCCGCCCAGGGCCAAACGGCCCAGCGGTTCGTGCTGGTTCCAGATCAGCAGGTTCAGCAGCAACCCCACCGGCACATGCAGGTTGTTCATCACCGCCAGGGTGCCGCCATTGACCAGGCAGGCGCCCTTGTTCCACCAGTACATGCCCAGCGCGGTGCTGACCAACCCGAGGAACACCAGCACACCCCATTGCAGCGGCGCTTGCGGCAGGAAGTCAGCCTTGCCGAACAGCAGGAATGCCGGCAACACCACCAACAAGGCACCCAGGTAGAAATAACCGAAACGCCGGAAGTGCGGCTGGTCACTGGGATAACGCGCCACCAGGTGTTTGTACATGACTTGCCCGGCGGCGTAGGTGAAGTTGGCCAATTGCAGCAGCAAGAACCCCATCAGGAAGTGCGGGGTGATCTGATCGAAACGAATCACCGCCGCACCGCCCACCGCCACCAGGGCCGCCACCAGCGCCCAGGGGTTGAAGCGGCGATTAAGCGCGTCCTCGATCAGGGTCACATGCAGCGGCGTGAGGATGGTGAATAGCAGCACTTCCGGCACCGTCAGCACGCGAAAGCTCAGGTACAGGCAGACGTAGGTCACGCCGAACTGCAATGCACCGATCACCAACATGCCGCGCATGAACGCGGGCTCCACCGAGCGCCAGCGCGTCAGCGGGATAAAGATCAGCCCGGCCAGCACCACGCGCACCAGCACCGCAAAGTAGCTGTCGACGTGACCGGCGAGGTATTCGCCAATCAAGCTGAAGGAAAATGCCTGAATCAGGGTGACAACCAGTAAATAGCCCATGCGCGCCTCGTTTCGAATGGGCGCGACATTAAAGCTTTTTGGAGGTTGAAGAAACTCGGCGCAAAAAAAACCCGACCTCGCTAAAGCGGCAGTCGGGCAGGAGCACTCAGGAGCAAAAAGTGCAAAGGGAGGTTCGATACGCGTACTTGAAGGGTTTGCGTGGGGCTATATAAGCAGCACGGGATTATCTGACGATTAACGCCTCAGGCCACCTGGGCCAGCAGTGCCTTGGCGTGATTGACGCCCTTCTCCTGGAAGTCGCCGCCCAGGTTGACGCCTTCGGCGTGAATGAAGGTGACGTCATGAATGCCAATAAATGCCATGACCTGGCGCAGGTACGGTTCCTGGTGATCCGAGGTAGCACCCGTGTGAATACCGCCGCGTGCGGTGAGCACGATGGCGCGCTTGCCGGTCAACAGGCCCTGGGGCCCAGTGGCGGTGTATTTGAAAGTCACACCGGCCCGCAACACGTGATCCAGCCAGGCTTTGAGGGTGCTGGGGATAGCGAAGTTGTACATCGGCGCGGCCATCACCAACACGTCGGCGGCCAGTAGTTCGTCAGTCAACTCGTTGGAGCGGTCCAGGGACACCTGTTCGTCGTCGTTACGCTGCTCCGCCGGTTTCATCCAACCGCCCAGCAGGTTGGCATCCAAATGGGGTACCGGATTGAGCGCGACGTCGCGCACGGTGATGTGGTCTGCCGGATGGGCGACTTGCCATTGGCTGATGAACTGTTGGGTGAGCTGGCGGGAAATGGAATCCTGCTGGCGCGCACTGCTTTCGATGATCAGGACATTGGACATGGCTTCGTAGGCTCCATCGGTAATTGCTGTAAGTCGATGGAGAGAAGGTTAACCAGAGCCCATTCGATAAAAAAGCGCAAAAAACTGCTACAACCCATCTAGAAATTCGTTTATAAGCGGAGTATTCCTGTGGGCATGCCCCGCTACCGCTTTATTTTGGGGCGCAGTCCAAGGCAATGCGCATCTTGATGATGGCGCGGTTGAACTTGACCGTGGTGTTGGTGCTTTTGCCTGCCGGCACAGTCACGGTGCGACGGCGTGGCGATTCCGGGCCGTTGGTGAAGGTAACCTTGCACACCGCGTCCTGGGTACCGTAGTTGTTCAGCTGGATCGAACTGATGTCGCCGTCCACATCGGAGGCGGTGTAATCAATGCTCACGCCATCGATCTTTTTCGTCACATCGATAGGGTAGGCAAACGCGCTCATCGGCAGCAGCGCCAGCAACACACAACACAATTTTCTCATTCGGCAGTCTCCAATAAGGACCGCCAGCTTAGGACAAGAGGAGCTCATCTTGAAAGCGCCCCGCGTTACCCTCGATCAATGGCGCACCTTGCAAGCCGTGGTCGATCATGGCGGCTTTGCCCAAGCCGCCGAAGCGCTGCACCGTTCGCAATCTTCAGTGAGCTACACCGTAGCGCGCATGCAGGACCAACTCGGTGTCCCCTTGCTGCGTATCGACGGGCGCAAGGCGGTGCTGACCGAAGCCGGTGAAGTGCTGCTGCGCCGCTCCCGCCAACTGGTGAAAAACGCCAGCCAACTGGAAGACCTCGCCCATCACATGGAGCAGGGCTGGGAAGCCGAAGTGCGCCTGGTGGTGGATGCCGCCTACCCCAGCGCACGCCTCGTTCGCGCGCTGACCGCCTTTATGCCCCAAAGCCGTGGCTGCCGGGTGCGCCTGCGCGAAGAAGTGCTGTCCGGCGTCGAAGAGTTGCTGCTCGACGGCATGGCGGACCTGGCCATTTGCGGGTTTATCATCCCGGGCTACCTGGGCACGGAAATGAGCGATGTGGAGTTCGTCGCCGTGGCCCACCCCGATCACTCGCTGCATCGCCTCAACCGTGAGCTGAGTTTCCACGACCTGGAGAGCCAGATGCAGGTTGTGATCCGTGACTCGGGCCGCCAACAACCGCGCGACGTCGGCTGGCTAGGCGCCGAACAGCGCTGGACCGTCGGCAGCCTCGCTACCGCCGCCACCTTCGTCGGCAGCGGCCTGGGCTTTGCCTGGCTGCCCCGGCACATGATCGAGCGCGAACTCAAGGAAGGCGTGCTCAAGCAGCTTCCCCTGGAAAAAGGTGGCAGTCGCAACCCGACGTTTTACCTGTACTCCAACAAAGACAAACCCTTGGGGCCCGCCACGCAGATCCTCGTGGAATTGCTGCGCACCTTTGACACCGCTCCCCTGGACGCGCCCTTCGCCGCTCCCCAACAAGCCTGAAACGGAGTTCATCCATGGCCTGGTTCGATCATGAAGGCTGCAGCCTGCATTACGAGGAATACGGCCATGGCAACCCCCTGATCCTGATCCACGGCCTGGGCTCCAGCAGCCAGGATTGGGAACTGCAAATACCGGTACTCGCCCGGCACTACCGCCTGATCGTGGTTGACGTGCGCGGCCATGGTCGCTCGGACAAACCCCGGGAGCGCTACAGCATCAAAGGGTTTACCTTCGACCTGGTCGCCCTGATCGAACACCTGGACCTGCCAGCGGCCCACGTGGTGGGTTTATCCATGGGCGGCATGATCGCCTTCCAACTGGCGGTGGATGAACCCCTGCGGGTCAAAAGCCTGTGCATCGTCAACAGCGCGCCTGAGGTCAAGGTGCGCAGTGCCGACGACTATTGGCAGTGGGCCAAACGCTGGACCCTGGCCCGCGTGCTCAGCCTGGGCACCATCGGCAAGGCCTTGGGCGATCGGCTGTTCCCAAAACCTGAGCAGGCCGACCTGCGCCGCAAGATGGCCGAACGCTGGGCAAGCAACGACAAACGTGCTTATCTCGCCAGCTTCGACGCCATTGTGGGCTGGGGCGTGCAGGAACAACTGTCGAGAATTGCCTGTCCAACCCTGGTCATCAGCGCCGACCATGACTACACCCCCGTGGCGCAGAAAGAAATCTATGTAAAACTGCTGCCCGATGCGCGGCTGGTGGTCATCGAAGATTCCCGCCATGCCACGCCCTTGGATCAACCCGAGGTCTTTAACGCGACCTTGCTCGAGTTTCTAAAGACCGTCGAAACCACTACCCAGGATCACTGACCCATGCTGAAAAAAATCGCCTTCTTTGCCGGTTCCGCCCTGTTCGCTGCCAACCTGATGGCGGCCGAGCCGGCCAAGGCGCCACACGTGTTGCTCGACACCACCAACGGCCAGATTGAAATCGAACTGGACCCGGTCAAGGCGCCGATCAGCACCAAGAACTTCCTGGCCTATGTCGACAAGGGCTTCTACACCAACACGATCTTTCACCGCGTGATCCCCGGCTTCATGGTCCAGGGCGGCGGGTTCACCCAGCAAATGGCGCAAAAGCCGACCGAAGCACCGATCAAGAACGAAGCCAGCAATGGCCTGCATAACGTGCGTGGCACCTTGTCCATGGCTCGCACCAATGACCCGAACTCGGCCACCAGCCAATTCTTCATCAACGTGGCTGACAATGCCTTCCTCGACCCGGGCCGCGATGCCGGTTATGCCGTGTTCGCCAAAGTGGTCAAGGGCATGGACGTGGTAGACATCATCGTCAACTCCCAGACCACCACCAAGCAAGGCATGCAGAACGTGCCTATCGATCCTGTGATCATCAAGTCGGCCAAGCGCATCGACTGAGGTCCGCAGGCAGCTTTGCACGGTGCCCGCATGGCACCGTGCACCTTTGAAAGGAGAGCCCGCCCGGCGGGCGTCAAACCTAATGCTCTATCGTCGTTTTGAACAACTGATCGATATTTTCCGCGACGCCCCCAGCGCGGCCCCTCCCGAAAAAGTCCTGCCCTTCTATCTCTATTACCTGCGCCAGGTGTGGCCGTGCTTCGCCGCGCTGCTGGTGGTGGGGCTGGTCGGCGCCCTGATCGAAGTTGCGTTGTTCAGCTACCTGAGCCGCATCATCGACCTGGCCCAGGGCACGCCACCGGCGAATTTTTTCCAGATCCACAGCGCCGAGCTGATCTGGATGGCCGTGGTCGCCCTGTTGTTGCGCCCGCTCTTCAACGGACTGCATGACTTGCTGGTGCACCAGACCATCAACCCTGGCATGACCAGCCTGATTCGCTGGCAGAACCACAGCTACGTGCTCAAGCAGAGCCTGAATTTCTTTCAAAACGATTTCGCCGGGCGCATCGCCCAGCGGATCATGCAAACCGGCAACTCCTTGCGTGACTCGGCGGTGGCGACCGCGGAGGCTATCTGGCACGTGTCGATCTACGCCATCAGTGCCCTGGTGTTGTTTGCCGAGGCCGACTGGCGGCTGATGATTCCGCTGATCACCTGGATCGTTTGCTACAGCCTGGCCCTGCGTTACTTCGTACCTCGGGTGAAAGAACGCTCGGTGATTTCCTCCGAGGCGCGCTCCAAACTGATGGGCCGAATCGTCGACGGCTACACCAATATCACCACTTTGAAGCTGTTCGCCCATACGCAGAACGAACAGGAATACGCCAAGCAAGCGATCATCGAGCAGACCGAAAAAACCCAACTGGCCGCCCGCGTGCTCACCAGCATGGACACCGTGATCTGTATTCTGAACGGCCTGCTGATCGTCACCACTACTGGCCTGGCCCTGTGGCTGTGGACCCAGTCGCTGATTTCCGTGGGCGCGATTGCCCTGGCCACCGGCCTGGTGATCCGCATCGTCAACATGTCCGGCTGGATCATGTGGGTGGTCAACGGCATCTTCGAAAACATCGGCATTGTGCAAGACGGCCTGAAGACCATCGCCCAGCCACTGGCCGTTATCGATCGTGAAAACGCTCCGCGCCTGACGGTACCCCACGGCCAGGTACGCTTTGAGCAAGTGGACTTCCACTACGGCAAGAAGAGCGGAATCATTGGCGGCCTCAACCTTGAGATCAAGGCCGGGGAAAAGATCGGCTTGATCGGCCCATCCGGCGCGGGCAAGTCGACGCTGGTCAACCTGCTGCTGCGCCTTTACGACCTGCAGGGCGGGCGCATCCTCATCGACGGCCAGGACATCGCCGAGGTAGCCCAGGAGAGCCTGCGTGCACAAATCGGCATGATCACCCAAGACACCTCGTTGCTGCACCGCTCGATCCGCGACAACCTGTTGTATGGCAAGCCCGACGCGACTGACGAAGAACTGTGGGCGGCGGTGCACAAGGCCCGCGCCGATGAATTCATCCCGCTGCTGTCGGATTCCGAGGGCCGCACCGGGCTGGATGCCCATGTGGGTGAACGTGGGGTGAAACTCTCCGGCGGGCAACGCCAGCGTATCGCTATCGCCCGCGTGCTGCTCAAGGACGCGCCGATCCTGATCATGGACGAAGCCACCTCTGCGCTGGACTCTGAAGTGGAAGCGGCGATCCAGGAGAGCCTGGAAACCTTGATGCAGGGCAAGACGGTGATCGCAATTGCACACCGGTTGTCGACCATCGCACGAATGGACCGCCTGGTGGTGCTGGAAAAAGGCCAGATTGCCGAAAGCGGCAGCCATTCCGAGTTGTTGGCATACGGCGGGCTTTATTCGCGGTTATGGCAGCATCAGACCGGGGGTTTTGTCGGCATAGACTGATTTTGCTGAGTAAAGCCCCGCTCAATTCCGAACAATTCTGACAGCTTTCTCTATCTGGCTGGTCTTGCGACACAATCCTGCTGTACTGCAATCAGGCCCCAGGAGGGCCCTGATTTAAGGCAGCAGGGAAGCCACACAGACCGTTAATCAGATAGAGCAATCTAAGGAAGTGTTCATGTCACTGTTCAAACGTTCCGTAACGGAAGGACTGGGTACGTTTTGGCTGGTGTTGGGTGGCTGCGGGAGTGCGGTGTTGGCCGCAGCGTTCCCCAACGTCGGCATCGGCCTGCTCGGGGTGTCCCTGGCTTTTGGGCTCACGGTGCTGACCATGGCATTTGCCATCGGGCATATCAGCGGCTGTCACCTTAACCCAGCCGTCTCGGTGGGGTTGGTGGTCGGCGGCAGATTCCCGGCCAGGGAGTTGCCGGCCTACATCGTGTCGCAAGTGATCGGTGGCGCCATCGCCGCCGCACTGCTGTACTTCATCGCCAGCGGCAAACCCGGGTTCGAACTGGCCTCCGGGCTGGCAAGCAATGGTTATGGCGAGCATTCACCCGGTGGTTATTCAATGGCGGCAGGCTTTGTCTGTGAGCTGGTGATGACGGCGATGTTCGTGCTGATCATCCTTGGCGCCACCGACCGTCGAGCCCCGGCAGGCTTCGCGCCCATCGCCATTGGCCTGGGGCTGACGCTGATCCACCTGATCTCCATCCCGGTGACCAACACCTCGGTCAACCCGGCCCGCAGCACAGGGCCTGCGTTGATTGTCGGCGGCTGGGCGCTGCAGCAATTGTGGCTGTTCTGGCTCGCGCCCATCCTCGGCGCGGTGATCGGCGGCATTACGTACCGATGGTTGGGTACAGAAAAAACAGCTTGACCCAATCCCTGCAGGAGCGAGCTTGCTCGCGAAAAACGCCAACGATGACGCGGTGCATACAGCTGTAATCCCGCGTCGTCTGCACGTTCTTCGCGAGCAAGCTCGCTCCTACAGGGTGTTTCACGTGCCGTCAGAGTGCCGATAAGGCAGAGCCGCCCTCGCCTCTTCGGCATACGCCAGAACCCCCACCCGTTCACGCTCAAGAAAATCTTCCACAGCGTTCTTCAACCCCGGGTGGCGCAGGTAGTGCCATGACCGCGTAATCACCGGCTCAAACCCGCGAATCAATTTGTGCTCACCCTGGGCACCTGCATCGAAGCGTTGCAGGCCGTGGGCGATGGCGTAGTCCATGCCCTGGTAGAAACAGGTTTCGAAATGCAGGCGGTCGAATTCCGCCAGGCAACCCCAGTAGCGACCATAGAAGCTGTCGCCACCGAGCAGGCTGAAGGCCATGGCCACCGGGCGCGTGCCTTGTTTGGCCAAGACTACGCGTATGGCTGCCGGCATGCGCTCAGCCAACAGGCTGAAAAATGCGCGGGTCAGGTAGGGCGATTGCCGGCGCACCGCGTAGGTGTTGGCGTAGCAGGCGTAAACAAAATCCCACTGGGATTCGCTCAGCTCATGGCCTTGCAACCAATCGAACTCGATACCCTGCCCTGCCACTTGTTCGCGCTCTTTGCGCATCTGTTTGCGCTTGCGTGAACTCAGGGCGTCGAGGAAATCCTGGAAGTCGCGGTAACCACGGTTCTGCCAATGAAACTGACAACCCAGGCGTTGCAACCAGCCGGGGTGTTGGGCCATGGCTTCATCGGCGAGGGCATCGGTAAAGTTGATATGGGCGCTCGACAGGCCCTCGATCTCCAGATACCCCGGCAGGCTATTAAGCAATTCGAAAGCGTCTGCGGCACTGGCAGCCAATACGCGCGGCCCACCGACCGGGCTGAACGGCACGGCCGTCAGCAACTTGGGGTAATAGTCGATGCCGGCGCGCTCGCAGGCGTCGGCCCAGCCGTGATCGAACACGTACTCGCCATAAGAATGCCATTTGCGATAACCCGGCAATGCCGCCATCAGCCGGTCGCCTTCCCAGTGCAGCAAGTGCTCCGTCTGCCAGCCCGAATGCGGGCCGACGCTGGCGCTGTCTTCCAGCGCACTGAGAAACCCATGCTGCATAAACGGCTGGGCCTGTGGCATCAGGGCATCCCACGTGTGCGCAGCGATATCGGACAGGCTGTCCAGGCGTTGCAGCGGCATCGGCATCCTCATTGTTTCTTGGCATGAAAAGCTGGGGAGTATCGCTGATCACAGCCGCGCACACATCCTCAAAACACGCGGACAGACGTCAAAACCCTTAGTTCCGTTGCGTAACGATTTGTCATCTAGATGAAATCACTTAGCCACTACTCCGTCATAAACGGTCGCGATACTGACGCCAGTTTTTAGAGCGTCCGGGTCTACCGGGCGACATTTTTTCCGTCCGTCATGGGTCGGTTGTGTCCTGGAGGGTGTTGCCCTCCCTCCTCACTTTCGGAGATTGATATGCGTCTTGCTTCCACTAAAACTGCGGCGGTCCTGTGTGGCGGCCTGTTGCTGGCACTGAGCGTTCCGGCCAGCGCTGCAGTCGACGCTAAATTGCTCGACATGCTCAAGGCCAACGGCCAGATCACCGCGGCGCAGTACACCGAACTGCAAATGGAACTGGCCAGGGATCAGAAAGAGCAGCAGATCGCACGCCAGGCTCAACAAGAGACCAACGAGCAGATCGCGGCCACTGCGAAAAAAACCAACGAGCTGAGCAGCTTCGACCAGAAATTGGCTTGGGCAGCCAAGACCCAGTTCAAGGGTGACGTGCGCTTCCGCCAGGAAACCATCAAGATCGACGGCGAGCCCAACAACGGTGGGCGTGACAAAGACCGTCAACGCATTCGTGCCCGCCTGGGTGCCTACACCGAAATCAACCCGCAAGTGGACACCGGTATCCGTATCGCCACCGGCGGCGGCGATGATGCACGCTCCACCAACCAGGACCAGGATGGTTACTTCGATAAAAAGTCGATCTGGCTGGACCTCGGCTACATCGACTACCACCCGGACCAGATCAAGAACCTGCACGTGATCGGCGGCAAGATGCTGCAGCCGTGGGTGAACATGGGCGATGTGATCTGGGATAGCGACATCAACCCTGAAGGCCTGGCCGTCACCTACAAATACCCACTGGGTAGCAGCGCTGAGCTGTTCGGTAGCCTGGGTAACTACAACCTCAAGGACAACGTGGACGGTGACGGCGTGCAATTTCGCCATGACCTGCGCCTGACGTCCGGCCAGTTGGGCACGCGGTTCTCGGTCACCGACAACCTGAAAATGACCTTGGGCGGCAGCATCTACGCCTACAAGAATGACGAAGACAGCCGCTGCACAACCACCACCACGCCTTGCGCATTGGCGGTCAACGGCAACTCGGCCAACAATGAATTCCGCTTGTACGAAGGCTTTGCGCAAGCAGACATCGGTGGCCTGGCCGTGCCGCTGTCGTTCTACGGCCAGTACGTGAAAAACAACGATGCGGTGACCGACCAGGACACCGCCTGGTTGCTGGGTGCCAAGTCCAAGGTGTTCGGTTTGAACCTGGACTACAACTACCGCGACGTTCAACGTAACGCCGTCGTAGGCGCCTTCACCGATTCGGACTTCGCCAACGGCACCACCGGCTCGCGCGGTCACAAGATGAAAGTCAGCTATGACATCGACAAGAACTTCGCCATCGGCGCCACCTACTTCCTGACCAAGGCTGACTTCGCCAGCCGGACCCAGCGGGATGCAGATACCAACACCTTGCAGCTGGATGCTGAAGCCAAGTTCTAACGCTTAACATGTAGGAGCGAGCAAGCTCGCTCCTACATGATGTCTTTAAGCCGCTCGGCGGCCAGTTGTTCGGCCAGCGCATCAACACCCTCCACCGGTTCCTGAGGCATGCGCTTGAGCGTTGCCTGCATCAGGCGCATCTGACGGATAAAGCGCCGGCAGTTCGGACAAAACATCAAGTGATGACGCGCCAGCAGACGCTCCCGAAAGGTCAATTGCCCATCGAGATAGTCACTGGAACGCGCTACTTGTTCTTTACAGGTCAACATTCGCCCGTTTCCTCAAAATGCTCCACCGTGGCGAAGACTTTAAGCCGCGCTCGATGCAACAGCACACGGACGTTGGAGAGTGAAAGGGTCAGAAGATTACAGATTTCTTCCAGTTCCAGGCCCTGGCGTTCACGCAGGACCAGCACACTGCTTTGCAATTCGGACAAACTCAGAATCGTATGCTCCAGGCATTTGCGCAGTTCATCTTCGGTCAGCAGCGCTTCCGGGGTGTCCTGGTGCCAAGCGTAAGGGGCGACAGCCCAATGGCCATCATCCGGGCTGAAGCGGTCATCGCCAATGGTGCCGTGGGGTGAGGGCAAATCGTCGAGAAGGACTTCCCGACGATTTTGTTTGTAACGGCTCTTTGCGGAGTTGGCAGTGATCGTCAATAACCATGTCTTGAGGCTCGATCGCCCTTCGAACTTGGCCAGGTTGCGCACCACCGAGAGCCAGGCATCTTGCACCACCTCATCGGCATGGCGCTGGCCGACGATGGCATACGCCACTGCGCGCATCGCACTCTGGTAAGTGTTGACCAAATCCTTATAAGCCCGCTGCTCACCCTTGAGCAGGCGTTCAAGCAGGTGCGCATCGTCCGCTGCTGCCATCGATTACCTCAATATTGCCGTGGAAATACGCTCAATGTGGGAGCTGGCTTGCCTGCGATCCAGACAACTCAGTGATTCAGGCACACCGAGCCGATGCCTTCGCAGGCAAGCCAGCTCCCACAGTTGACCGCGTCCGGCCACACACTCAGCGTTTGCGCAGGATCACACTGCCAATCGAATACCCGGCACCAAAGGAGCTGAGTACGGCAACCGCGCCCTTGGGCAGGTCATCCTGATAAGTGTGAAACGCAATCACCGAGCCGGCCGAGCTGGTATTGGCGTAAGTATCGAGGATCACCGGCGCTTCTTCCACCGATGCCTCGCGCCCCAGCAGTTTTTTCACGATCAAGTGATTCATGCTCAGGTTGGCCTGGTGCAGCCAGAAACGCTTCACATCAGTGACACTCAGCTGGTTTTCTGCCAAGTGCTCGCCGATCAATTCGGCCACCATCGGGCAAACATCACGGAATACCTTGCGGCCTTCCTGCACGAACAGCTTGTCGGGGGCGCCGATGCCCTCTTCCGCCGTGCGGTTGAGAAAGCCGAAGTTGTTGCGAATGTTGTTGGAAAACTTGGTCAGCAGCTTGGTGCTCACCACGTCGAACTGATGTTCGGACGTCGCCAGGTCAGCACGCTCCAGGATCACCGCCGTGGCGGCATCACCGAAGATGAAATGGCTGTCACGGTCACGAAAGTTCAGGTGGCCGGTGCAGACTTCCGGGTTGACCATCAGGATCGCCCGGGCCTGGCCCAACTGGATGCTGTTGGCCGCGTTCTGGATGCCGAAGGTGGCCGAGGAACACGCCACGTTCATGTCGAAGCCGAAACCCTGGATACCCAAGGCTTCCTGGACTTCAATGGCGATCGCCGGGTAAGCGCGTTGCAGGTTGGAGCAGGCGACAATCACGCCATCAATGTCGGCGGCGGTCTTGCCGGCGCGCTGCAGGGCTTGTTCGGCGGCACCGATGGCCATCTGGCAAAGCACCGACCATTCGTCGTTGCTGCGCTCGGGCAGGCGCGGCGCCATGCGCTGCGGATCGAGGATGCCGTCTTTGTCCATCACAAAACGGCTCTTGATGCCGGATGCCTTTTCGATGAATGCCGCGCTCGACTCGGTCAGCGCCTGCACCTCGCCACGTTCGATAGCGGCGGCGTTGTCGGCGTTGAACTGTTGTACGTAGGCATTGAAAGACTGCACCAGCTCTTCGTTGGAGATGCTGTTGGCCGGGGTGTACAGGCCGGTGCCGCTGATGACGACGTTATGCACGGTCGTTCCTCTAAATCTGTCAGGCAGAAGATATTGGTACCGTCGTACCAAACTGTAAGTCGTTTGATTCCGTCCAGCAGGCATCAAACTGGCAACGCTTTATCTAATCTTGTAACCGCGAAGTTTGCCACAACGCCGGTGATTTGGCGCCATATGCCAGACAAACATCCAATTGTGGGAGGGGTTTGTCCTCATACCTGTAGGAGCGAGCTTGCTCGCGAAAAACTCACAGGCGCCGCGTTTATTCAGGAGAGCCGCGTTATCGTTGACGTTTTTCGCGAGCAAGCTCGCTCCTACAAGTGGGCCAGGGGTTCAGGGCTCTACCTGGCTCCATTGCTTGCTCAAGCGCTTATCGGAAATCGGCACTTTGGTGCCCAACTGCTGAGCAAACAGCGACACCCGGTATTCCTCCAGCCACCAGCGGTATAGCTCCAACTGCGGGTCGCGCTTGCCTTCCTGGGTGTGTTTGTTCAGGCGGTTCTGGTACTGCGCCCACAGGCCGCCCAATTCGCTGCTCCACACGCGGTCCTTTTGCACCTGGCTCGGCAGTTTTTCCAGGCGCAGTTCAATGGCCTTGAGGAAACGCGGCAGTTCCTTGAACCACTGGGCCGGGGTTTCCCGCACAAAACCTGGATACACCAGGTTGCTCAGTTGCTGCTTGATATCGTTCAAGGCCACGGCCTGGGCCAGGTCGATCTTGCCTTTGAAGCGTTTTTGCAGGCCGTGCCAGAGCTTCAGCACTTCCAGGGTCAGGCGCGCCAAGCGTTCGGCGTGCTCAGTCCAACTGCCGCGCTTGCGTTCAGCCAAGGCTGCCAGGCCAGCGCCATCCCGTGGCAGGCTATCTTCGCCTTCAAGTACGCAGGTATCGAGGCTGGCCAACAGGATGTCTTCCACCAGCGCGTCGATACGCCCCAGTTCACGGTACATCAGGCCCAGCTCGGTCAAGCCCGGCAATTTACCGCGCAGGAATTTCGCCGGTTCCGCCAATTGCTGCATCAGCAGGCGCTGCAAGGCGCGACGGTGCTGGAACTCGGCTTCGGCGGCGGTCGAGAAGCGCCCCTCCTTGACCGTGCCGTTCTCTTCCACCAGTGCCGGGTACACTGTCATCGATAGGCCGGCGATGTTCTGCTGGGTTTTTTCCGCCACCGCCGCAAACACCTTGGCCTCCACCGGCTGCTGGCTTTTCGCGGTTTGCGGCACGGCCAAGGCCGCCTGGCTGGCTTCGGCAAACCGTGCGGTGAGCTCGGCCAGGTCACGGCCTTCGCCGAGGAATTTGCCCTGGCCGTCGACCACTTCCAGGTTCATCTTCAGGTGGTTTTCCACCTGTTGCGCCGCTTCGGCCCACGCCTCATCGCTGACCCGCGCACCGGTCATGCGCAGCAATTCACGCCCCAGCGCCTGGGGCAGCGAGCCCTGGCCGAATTCGATGCGTTGCAGCGCGGCCTTGACGAAGTCCGGCACCGGCACGAAGTTTTTGCGCAACGCCTTGGGCAAGTTGCGCACCAGAGCGATGCACTTGGCTTCGATCAACCCCGGCACCAGCCACTCCAGGCGCTCGGCTGGCAACGCCGGCAACAAAGGCGCCGGCACCCGCAGGGTCACGCCGTCACGGGGGTGGTTGGGTTCGAAGTGGTAACTCAAGGCCAGGGCCAGGTCGCCCAAGTGCAAGGTGTCCGGGTAATGCGCGGCGGTGACTTCACTGGCCTCGCGGGCCAATACATCTTCTTCGCGCATGATCAGCAGTTGCGGGTCTTTCTGGCTGTTGACCTTGTACCAACTGTCAAAGGTGGCGGTCTGGTGAATCTCTGCAGGCAGGCGCGCATCGTAGAAGGCGTACAGGGTTTCTTCATCGGCCAGGATGTCGCGACGGCGGGCCTTGGCTTCCAGCTCGTCGAGTTGCTCCAGCAGTTTCTGGTTGGCCGTCAGGCACTTGGCACGGGACTGAATCTCGCCGCGCACCAGGCCTTCACAAATAAACAACTCACGGGACACCACCGGGTCAATCGGCCCGTAATGCACCGGCCGGCGCCCGACCACAATCAGCCCGAACAGGGTGATCTGCTCAAAGGCCACCACCTGGCCGCGCTTCTTCTCCCAATGGGGTTCGAAGTGGTTTTTCTTGATCAGATGCCCGGCCAGCGGCTCGATCCAGTCGGCGTCGATTTTCGCCACCATGCGTGCATAGAGCTTGGTGGTTTCCACCAGTTCGGCGGTCATCAGCCATTGCGGGCGCTTCTTGCCGATGCCCGAAGACGGGTGAATCCAGAAGCGACGCTGGCGCGCGCCGAGGTAATCGCCGTCTTCGGTCTTCTGGCCGATCTGGCTGAGCAAGCCGGACAGTACCGCTTTATGCAGCTTCGGATAGTCCGCGGGCTCTTTGTTGAGGCTCAGCTGCATGTCGCGGCAGATCAGGCTCAATTGACGATGGGAGTCGCGCCACTCGCGCAGGCGCAAGTAGTTGAGGAAGTTTTTGCGGCACCAGTTGCGCAACGGACTGGCGGTCAGTTCCTGGCGCTGCTCCTCGAAACCGCGCCACAGGTTGACCAGCCCGGCGAAGTCCGAATCCGGGTCTTTCCACTGTGCGTGGGCCTGGTCGGCCGCTTGTTGACGCTCCGGTGGGCGCTCGCGCGGGTCCTGGATCGACATGGCGCTGGCGACGATCAACACTTCCTGCAAACTGCCCAGCTTGGCCGCTTCCAGCAACATGCGGCCCATGCGCGGGTCCACCGGCAAGCGGGCAAGCTGGCGACCCAACGGCGTGAGCTGGCTGTTGCGGTCTACCGCCGAGAGTTCTTGCAGCAGGTTGAAACCGTCGCTGATGGCCTTGCCATCCGGCGGTTCGATAAACGGGAAATCGGTGATCTCGCCCAGGCGCAGGTGCAGCATCTGCAGGATCACAGCAGCGAGGTTGGTGCGCAGGATCTCCGGATCGGTAAATTCCGGGCGCCCGATAAAGTCTTCTTCGCTGTACAAGCGCACGCAAATACCCGGCTCAACCCGGCCGCAACGGCCTTTACGCTGGTTGGCGCTGGCCTGGGAAATCGCCTCGATGGGCAAACGCTGCACTTTGGCGCGGTAGCTGTAGCGACTGATGCGCGCCGTACCGCTGTCGATCACGTAGCGAATGCCCGGCACGGTCAGCGAGGTTTCCGCGACGTTGGTCGCCAGTACCACGCGCCGGCCCGGGTGGGACTGGAAAATGCGCTGCTGCTCGGCCGGCGACAGCCGTGCGTACAACGGCAAAATCTCGGTGTGCTTGAGCTGGGCCTTGCGCAGCATGTCGGCCGCGTCACGAATCTCGCGCTCGCCGGGCAGGAACACCAATACGTCGCCAGGACTGCGCCGTTCGCTGCGCTCATAGGCGGCGATTTCATCGAGGGTGGCAAGGATCGCCTGGTCGACGGTCAGGTCGTCCTCGACGCGGTTGCCCTCCTCGTCCTGTTCCAGGGTGAGTGGGCGATACCAGGTGTCCACCGGGAAGGTACGGCCCGACACCTCGACAATCGGCGCATCGTCGAAGTGCTTGGAAAAGCGCTCCAGGTCGATGGTGGCCGAGGTGATGATGACTTTCAGGTCGGGGCGACGCGGCAACAGGGTCTTGAGGTAGCCGAGCAGGAAGTCGATGTTCAGGCTGCGTTCGTGGGCTTCGTCGACGATGATCGTGTCGTAGCGCTCGAGGTAGCGGTCGTTCTGGGTTTCGGCCAGCAGGATGCCGTCGGTCATCAGCTTGATCAGGGTGTTGGAGTCACTCTGGTCTTCGAAGCGCACTTGGTAACCGACCAGCGCACCCAATGGCGTGGCCAGCTCTTCAGCGACGCGGCTGGCGACACTGCGCGCCGCGATCCGGCGCGGCTGGGTGTGGCCGATCAGGCCGAACTGGCCACGGCCGATTTCCAGGCAAATTTTCGGCAACTGCGTGGTTTTACCCGAGCCGGTTTCACCGGCGATGATCAGTACCTGGTGCTTGTTCAGCGCGTCCTTGATCTCATCGCGCTTGGCGGCAATCGGCAGGCTGTCGTCGTAGCGAATCACCGGCAGGCTGGCGCGCCGCGCCGTGACCTGCGCGCACGATGCCTGCATGCGCGCCACCCACTGCGCCAACTTGTCCTCGTCGGGCTTCTTGCGCAGCTCAAGCAACTGCCGGCGCAAGCGGTGGCGGTCGGCGAGCATGGCGTGATCGAGGGTTTTGAGCAGTTGGTCGATGGTGGGTGCTTGGTCAGTCATCAGGTGCGTTTGGGTCGTCTATTTATGCAGGGGGCGGATTGTCGCAGAAAAGCAGCTGCTAGCGGCAAGCTTCAAGCAGCAAGTAAGGGCAGACCTGCTTTCACTTGCCCCTTGCAGCTTGCAGCTTGCAGCTTATGGCTGCTCTTTCCTCTTATAAGGGAACACGTCGATCACCTTGCCGGCACGAATCGCGTCCTGCAGGCCCTTCCAGTAGTCAGCGTTGTACAACTCGCCATGCAGCTCATCGAACAACCGGCGCTGCCCGGCGTCGGCAAACAGGAACGGCGGGAACTCTTCGGGGAACACATCCAGCGGGCCGATGGAATACCAGGGCTCGGAGGCCATTTCATCCTCGGGGGTGCGCGGCGCGGGAATATGGCGGAAGTTGGCTTCGGTGAGAAAGCAGATTTCGTCGTAGTCGTAGAACACCACGCGGCCGTGGCGGGTGACGCCAAAGTTCTTCAGCAACATGTCGCCGGGGAAGATATTCGCCGCCGCCAGTTGCTTGATCGCCAGGCCGTAATCCTCCAATGCTTCGCGCACCTGGGCGGGGTTGGCGTTGTCGAGGTAGAGGTTGAGCGGGGTCATGCGTCGCTCGGTCCAGCAGTGGCGGATGAGCACGGTGTCGCCCTCCACTTCGACGGTACCGGCGGCGACTTCCAGCAGCTCGGCCAGGCACTCGGGCTCGAACTTGCTCAAGGGGAAGCGGAAGTCGGCGAACTCCTGGGTGTCGGCCATGCGCCCTACCCGGTCGACGCTTTTCACCAGGCGGTACTTTTCGATCACCGTGGCGCGGTTGACGTTTTTTGACGGCGAGAAGCGGTCCTTGATGATCTTGAACACCGTATTGAAACCCGGCAGCGTGAACACGCTCATGACCATGCCGCGCACGCCGGGGGCCATGATGAACTGGTCGTCGGTGGTGGCCAGGTGGTTGATCAGCGCGCGGTAGAACTCGGATTTGCCGTGCTTGTAGAAACCGATGGAGGTGTACAACTCGGCAATGTGCTTGCCCGGCAGGATGCGCTTGAGAAAGCCGATGAATTCCGCTGGCACGGGTACATCGACCATGAAATAGGAACGGGTGAACGAGAAGATGATCGACACGTCGGCTTCGTCAGTGATCAACGCATCGATCTGGATGCCACGCCCTTCGCGGTGCAGCAGCGGAATCACCAGCGGCCATTGTTCGTCGCGGGTGTAGATACGCCCCACGAGGTAGGCGCCTTTGTTGCGGTACAGCACTGAGGAAAACAACTCGACCTTGAGGTCCGGGTCCTTGCACACCCAA
>NZ_BCBO01000088.1:0-91577 GCF_001320835.1 Pseudomonas sp. NBRC 111138
CCACGGCTATCGCCGAGACCGGCTGGAACGTGGAAATCCTCGCGCCGCGCTCGCTGATCAACCGCCCGGTGCGCACGGTCGTCGCCGTGGGCGGTGCCACGTTGTTGGTGCTGATGCTGTTGCTGGGGTTGCTGATGCAGCGCCGCCGGCACTATCTGGAACGCATCGCCTTCGAAGCCAAGGCCCGCCGCGAGTTGGAAATGCGCGTGGCCGAGCGTACCAGCGACCTGGAGGGCCTTAACCGGCGCCTTAAACAGGAAGTGCTGGAGCGCGAGCATGCCCAGCAAGAACTGGTGCGCGCCCAGGATGATCTGGTTCAGGCCGGTAAACTCTCGGCGCTGGGCACCATGTCGGCGAGTATCAGCCATGAATTGAATCAGCCACTGGCGGCGATTCGCAGCTATGCCGAAAACGCCGAGATCCTGCTCGACCATGAGCGCACCAACGATGCCCGCGGCAACCTCAAGCTGATCAGTGAATTGACCGGGCGCATGGCCTCGATCATCGCCCACTTGCGTGCCTTCGCCCGCCGTGACCGTCACGCGCCGGAGAGCGTGGCCCTGCAACCGGCACTGGATGACGCCCTGGCATTACTGGCCAAGCGTCGGCGTTCGATGGAGGTGGAGTTGATTCGCGACTTGCCAGAGGCGACCTTGTGGGTGCAGGCCGGTGAAACCCGTCTGCGCCAGGTGCTGGGTAACTTGCTGGCCAATGCTCTGGACGCCCTCACCGAAAAAGGCCCGCCACGCAGACTCTGGCTGAGTGCCGAAACCACGCCCCAGGGCGTCAACCTGTACATTCGCGACAATGGCCCGGGCTTTTGCATGGAAGCCCTGGGCCGCGCCAGCGAGCCGTTCTACACCACCAAGACGCGCACCCAGGGCCTGGGCCTGGGCCTGGCGATCTGCGACACCCTGATGCGCGCCTTCGGCGGCGAACTGTTGTTCGCCAACCACAAGGAGGGCGGCGCGCTGTTAACCTTGAAATTGCGCGCCGGCTCGCCGGGCGTCAGTCTGCAACCGTCCGAGGACCGCAGTGTATGAGTATCGACAACTCGATTCAGGTGGTATTGATCGACGACGATCCACACCTGCGTCAGGCCCTGTGCCAGACCCTGGACCTGGCCGGCCTGAAAGTCCTGCCCCTGGGAGAAGCCAACGGGCTCACCGCACGCCTGTCCCGCGACTGGCCGGGCGTGGTAGTCAGCGACATTCGCATGCCCGGCATGGACGGCCTGGAACTGCTGGCTGAACTGCACGGCCAGGACCCCGACCTGCCGGTGCTGCTGATCACCGGCCACGGCGACGTACCGCTGGCGGTGCAAGCCATGCGTGCCGGCGCCTATGACTTCCTGGAAAAACCCTTCGCCAGCGACGCGCTGCTCGACAGCGTGCGCCGTGCCCTGGCCCTGCGCCGGCTGGTGCTGGACAACCGCAGCCTGCGCCTGGCTCTCAGCGACCGCCAGCAACTCAGTACGCGCCTGGTAGGGCACTCGCCACAGATGTTGCGCCTGCGCGAGCAAATCGGTGCACTGGCCGCGACCAAGGCCGATGTGCTGATCCTCGGCGAAACCGGGGCAGGCAAGGAGGTCGTCGCCCGCGCCCTGCACGACCTCTCAAGCCGACGCAGCGGCCCGTTTGTGGCGATCAACGCCGGGGCGCTGGCGGAATCGGTGGTGGAAAGCGAACTGTTCGGCCATGAACCCGGCGCGTTTACCGGCGCGCAAAAGCGCCGCATCGGCAAGTTCGAGTTTGCCAATGGCGGCACGCTGTTTCTGGATGAAATTGAAAGCATGAGCCTGGATGTACAGGTCAAGTTGCTGCGCCTTTTACAGGAGCGCGTCGTGGAACGCCTGGGTGGCAATCAGCTGATCCCGCTGGATATCCGCATTATCGCCGCCACCAAGGAAGACCTGCGCCAGGCCGCCGACCAGGGCCGCTTCCGTGCCGACTTGTATTACCGCCTCAATGTGGCGCCGCTGCGCATCCCCCCGCTACGGGAACGGGGTGAAGATGCGCTGATGCTGTTCCAGCACTTCGCCGACGAGGCCAGCAGCCGCCACGGCCTGCCCTTGCACGAACTGCAACCGGGCCAGCGCGCGCTGTTGCTGCGCCACAGCTGGCCAGGCAATGTGCGGGAACTGCAAAACGCCGCGGAGCGTTTCGCCCTCGGCCTGGAGTTGGCCCTGGATAACACCCAGGACCACCCCGCGGCCGGTGTGCTGACCTCCACACCCGGAGGCCTGAGCGAGCAAGTCGAACAGTTCGAAAAAAGCCTGATCGCCGCCGAACTGACCCGCCCCCACAGCTCTGTGCGCAGCCTCGCCGAAGCCCTGGGCGTACCGCGCAAAACCTTGCACGACAAACTGCGCAAACACGGCCTGAACTTCGCCGACAGTGCCGGCCAGAGCGCCGATGACGAATGACATCGTCCACCTACAAAGAGGCCGCCATGAGCCGTGATAGCCGTTACCTGGAATCCATCCTCCACCACGACATCCCACTCACCCGGGAAATGGGCCTCAGGGTGCTCGACTGGCAACACGACCAACTGCAACTGCACCTGCCCTTGCAAGCCAATATCAACCACAAGAGCACCATGTTCGGCGGCAGCCTCTACTGCGGCGCGGTGCTGGCGGGTTGGGGTTGGCTGCACCTGAAGCTGCGTGAAGCCGGGATTGAAGACGGGCACATCGTGATTCAGGAAGGTCAGATCAGCTACCCGCTGCCGGTGACCCAGGACGCGACAGCCATTTGCGCGGCGCCGGATGAAAAGATTTGGAAGCGCTTCGTGGCGACCTACCAGCGCTATGGGCGGGCGCGGTTGGCGCTGGAGACGTGGATTGTGAATGAGGGCAGTGCAGAGCGTGCCGTCGTCTTTACCGGCCAATACGTCCTGCATCGCTAGCAGCCATGACACAAAACAACTGTGGGAGCGGGCTTGCCTGCGATAGCGGTGGATCAGCCAATACCTGTATGACTGACACTGCGCCATCGCGGGCAAGCCCGCTCCCACATTTTGCTCTGCAGTGGCCTTAAGATCTGGCCAGGGTCAACAGCCGCTCACGCCACGCCGCCTTGGCCGGCAACGCCAGAAAGAACGGGTTCAGCAACGACTCCCGCGCCGGGTAACTGAACGGCTTGCCATTCAACTCCAACACTTCGCCCCCAGCCCCTTCCAATACACCCTGGGCCGCTGCGGTATCCCACTGCGAGGTCGGCGCCAGGCGCGGATAACAATCGGCACTGCCCTCGGCTAATAAGCAAAACTTCAAGGAGCTGCCGATATTCGCCAGTTTCAACTCGCCCAAGCCTTCACTGAGGCCATTGAGCAGGCGCTCCTGCTCAGGGCTGGTATGACGACGGCTGGCCACCACCGTAAAAGCCTCACCCGAAGCCGGGGCCTGGCGTACTTGAATCTGCTTGGGCGCTGCATTGACGTCCGACCGCCAAGCCCCCAGGCCCGCGCCGCCGAAGTAACAACGGCCAGTGGTCGGTATCGACACCACGCCGAACACCACGCGGCCCTGTTCGATCAATGCAATATTGACGGTGAACTCTTCACTCCCAGAAATGAATTCCTTGGTGCCATCCAGAGGGTCCACCAACCACCAGCGCTGCCAGCCGGCACGCACGCTCTGATCGATATCGGCGTCCTCTTCAGACAGCACTGGAATGCTTGGGTCCAGCGCGGTGAGGCCTGCGAGAATGAGATGGTGGGCAGCCAGGTCGGCAGCCGTCACGGGAGAATCATCCGCTTTGGACGTCACGGCTACCTCGGCACGCCAGTACGGCAGGATGGCTTCACCCGCCTGCCGAGCCAATTCAATGACCGGTGCGATAAACGGGTGGCCTAAAAACAGTTCGCTCATGCGGTGAACGCTCCACGCTGGGTCAACAGGTCTCTTACCAGATACAGCGCAGCCAGGGCGCGACCTTCGCTGAACTGCTCGTTTTGCGCCAGCGCCGACAGCTCACGCAGGTTGACCCGGTCTACCCGCATTGGTTCGGGCTCATCACCTTCAAGACGCTCTTCGTAGAGATCGGTAGCCAACACCACCTGGATCTTCTGGCTCATATAGCCGGGCGACAATGACAGCTCGGTGATGTGCTCCAACTGCCGTGCACCGTAGCCGGCCTCTTCCTTGAGTTCGCGGTCTGCCGCTGCAAGCACGTCTTCGCCGGGCTCGATCAGGCCTTTGGGCAACGACAATTCATATTCGTCAGTGCCGCCGCAGTATTCTTCCACCAGCACTGCATGATCTTCATCGATCATCGCCACAATCATCACAGCGCCGTAGCCCGTGCCACGCCCGACAAGACGCTCATAGGTCCGCTCAACGCCATTGGAAAAGCGTAATTGCACTTCCTCCACGCGGAACAAACGGCTACTGGCGACTATTTCGCGGGCGAGGACAGTGGGTTTCTGGCGCATAAACGGCTCCTTGGCGTGATCGGGTTACTATACCGTGGCTTTTCCGATTGTCTGTGTCGGATATTTTTACTTACATGAGACCCCACCATGCCCTCTCTGCCCTGGCACGCCATCGACACCGTCCTGCTGGACATGGACGGCACCCTGCTCGACCTGCATTACGACAACCACTTCTGGATGGAACACCTGCCGCAACGCTATGCCGAACTGCACGGCGTAAGCCGAGCCATGGCCGAGATGGAGTTGCAGCCACTGTTCGAGCGTAACGCCGGACAGTTGCAATGGTATTGCCTGGATTTCTGGAGCGCCGAGCTCAAGATCCCGGTGCGCGAACTCAAGTTGGAAACCGCCCACCTGATTGCCCTGCGTCCGGATGCCGATACCTTCCTGGCGGCGATCAAACAGGCCGGCAAGCGCGTGATCATGATCACCAACGCTCATCGTGATTCGCTGTCATTGAAGTTGGAGCGCATTGAACTGGCGCCGTATTTCGAGCGATTGATCAGCTCTCACGACTACGGTTTCCCCAAGGAAAACCCGCAATTCTGGGAGGCCTTACAAGCGGATATCCACTTTGACCCGGCCCGTAGCCTGTTTATAGATGACACTTTGCCGATCCTGCGCAGTGCCCGGGATTTCGGCGTGGGACATTTACTGGCAGTGAAAGAACCTGATAGCAAAAAAGGCTCAAAGGACACCGCAGAATTTGCGGCCGTCGGGGATTATCGAGAACTCATCGCCGGGCTTATGTAGGAGCGAGCTTGCTCGCGAAAAACGTCAACGATAACGCGTGCTTCCTGGATAAACGCGGTGCCTGTGAGTTTTTCGCGAGCAAGCTCGCTCCTACAAAAGGGCGAGCTTGCTCATTTTATCCTGCGTATTACTCAGGGATGCGCAGTGTCTGGCCCGGGTAGATCTTGTCCGGGTGCGACAACAGTGGCTTGTTAGCCTCGAAGATCTTGTTGTACTGGTTGGCATTACCGTACACCGCCAGGGAAATCGCGCTGAGGGTATCGCCCTTTTTCACTACGACGAAACGAGCAGCGGCAACCGCAGGACCACTGACAGTAATCTGGTCATCCACACTTGCCACGCCGGCAATGTTACCCAGCGCCAACAGGATCTTCTCTTTCTCTTCCTGCGTGGCCACTTCACCGGTCACCGTGACCTTGTCGCCATCCACCGTGGTCTGCACGTTTGGATTACCCAGGCCCACCTTGCTCACATGCTCCTTCAACTGCTCACTGGCGTTCGCATTACCCGGCGTCAACAGGTCGACAATCTTTTCGCCGGCTTCTTTGATAAAGCTAAAAATACTCATGGTGCGCTCTCCTTGGGATTTAATTTCCAGATGCCCAAGACTAGACCAGTCCTGCCGACTTGGGTTCCAGACTGGCTAAAGACTCAAAAGTATCGCAATCACCCCTGCCTGGAATAAGCCCGACGAAAACGCGGGTGAACCTTGATCGACGCCCTCTATCAATAGATCAATACAGGCGATTAGACGCGACCCTTTGTCGCGCCTAGTCTAATCACTGATCAATCCGCCGGTGGTACTGCCCCATGAACGCCAAGCGCCCTCACTGCGCGGCGCCCGCTCTCGAATCGACCGCGCCCGTCGCCAGCCAGAGCTATCACTATTGCAATCTTGAACACACTGAAGTCGCCAGCACTGCGCTGGCCGAAGAGGTGGCGTTGGCGATTGCCTACAACGATATCAGCCAGGCGGTGATGCTGGTGACGCCTACGGACCTGGAAGACTTCATTGTAGGTTTCAGCCTCGGCAGCGGCATTATCACCGACGTTAACGACATTTATGACCTGAAAATCAGCGGTTCAGGCGCAGCCCAGTACGCCCAGGTACAGGTTTCCAGCCGTGCGTTCTGGAACCTCAAGCAGCAACGCCGCCAATTGGCGGGCACCAGCGGCTGCGGCCTGTGTGGCGTGGAAGCGGTAGAGCAAGCATTGCCCGACCTCCAGGTACTGCCCGGCGCGCCCTTGCCGCCGGCGCAGTGGCTCGACGGCCTGCGCCAGCGTATCAGTGCATTCCAACCCCTGGGCCAGCACAGCGGCGCCGTGCATGCGGCGGTTTTTATGAACAGCCAGGGCGAATTGCTGATGGGTCGCGAAGACATCGGCCGGCATAACGCCCTGGATAAATTGATTGGCGCGTTGATCCGCCAAAAGATTCCGACCGACGGCGGCCTGGCGATTGTTACCAGCCGCTGCAGCCTCGAATTGATTCAGAAAGTCTTGCGCGCGGGCATCCAGACCCTGGTCAGCCTGTCGTCGCCCACCGGCCTGGCCCTGCAATGGGCACGCCGGCACAACCTCAACCTCATCCACCTGCCGCAAAAAAGCGCGCCACGGGTCTATAGCCCTGCGATGGAGCACCAGCCATGAGCCTTCACCACCAAGCCGACCAGACCCCAACCCCACGCTACAAGCCCTATAAAGGCCCAGCCGGTGGCTGGGGCGCCCTGATCAGTGTGGCGCAAGCCTGGCTGACCAGTGACAACGCCCTCAAAAACCTGCGCATGATGCTCAAGACCAATCAGAACGGCGGCTTCGACTGCCCGGGCTGCGCCTGGGGCGACTCGCCGGAAAGCGGCATGGTCAAGTTCTGCGAAAACGGCGCCAAGGCGGTCAACTGGGAAGCCACCAAGCGCCGCGTCGATGCGGCCTTCTTCGCCAAGCACAGCGTCACGGCGTTGCTGGAGCAAAGCGACTACTGGCTGGAGTACCAGGGCCGCCTGACGGAGCCAATGCGCTATGACGCCGAGACCGATCGCTACCTGCCCATCAGTTGGGATGCCGCGTTCGACCTGATCGGCAAGCACCTCAACGCGCTGCCCAGCCCGAACATGGCCGAGTTCTACACCTCGGGCCGCGCCAGCAACGAAGCCGCCTACCTGTACCAGTTGTTCGTACGCGCCTTTGGCACCAACAACTTCCCGGACTGCTCGAACATGTGCCACGAAGCCAGCGGCGTAGCCCTGGCGCAGAGTGTCGGCGTGGGCAAAGGTACCGTAACCTTTGATGACTTCGAACATGCCGATGCCATTTTCGTCTGGGGCCAGAACCCCGGCACCAACCACCCACGCATGCTCGAGCCGCTGCGCGAAGCGGTGAAACGCGGCGCTCAGGTGGTGTGTATCAACCCCCTGAAAGAGCGCGGCCTGGAGCGCTTCCAGCACCCGCAACATCCGCTGGAAATGCTCACCAACGGCGACAAGCCGACCAACACCGCCTACTTCCGCCCGGCGCTGGGTGGCGATATGGCTATCTTGCGTGGCATGGCCAAGTTCCTGCTGCTGTGGGAACGCCAAGCCCTGGCCGAAGGCAAGGAAGCGGTGTTCGACCACGACTTCCTCAATGAGCACACTACCAACGTCCTGGAATACCTGGGTCAGATCGACGATACCTCGTGGGAGGAGATCGTCGAGCAGTCCGGCCTGACCCTGGTGGAGATCGAGCAAGCGGCACGCATGTACGCCAAAGGCAAGAGTGTAATCATGTGCTGGGCGATGGGGATTACCCAGCATCGCCACTCGGTGCCGACCATCCAGGAAATCGCCAACCTGATGCTGCTGCGCGGCAATATCGGCCGCCCAGGTGCCGGGCTGTGCCCGGTGCGTGGCCACAGTAACGTACAGGGCGACCGCACCATGGGCATCAACGAACGCCCACCGGTGGCGTTTCTGGACGCGCTGGAGCGTCGTTTCCAGTTCCAGGTGCCTCGCGACAATGGCCATAACGTGGTGGAAGCGATTCACGCCATGCTTGAAGGCCGCTCCAAAGTCTTTATCGGCCTGGGCGGTAACTTTGCCCAAGCCACGCCAGACAGCACGCGCACCTTTGAAGCGCTGCGAAATTGCGACCTGACCGTGCAGATCAGCACCAAGCTCAACCGCAGCCACCTGATGCACGGTAAAGATGCGTTGATCCTGCCGTGCCTGGGCCGCACCGACATAGACATCCAGGCCGACGGCCCGCAAGCGGTGACGGTGGAAGACTCGTTCAGCATGGTCCACGGCTCCAACGGCCAACTGCAACCGCTGTCGAAACTGATGAAGTCCGAGCCGGCGATCCTGGCGGGCATTGCTGCCGCCACCCTGGGCAGCAAGCCCGTGGATTGGAACTGGCTGGTGGCCGACTACGGGCGCATCCGCGACCTGATCGCCGACACCATCCCAGGCTTCAAGGACTTCAACGAGAAGATCAAGCATCCAGGCGGCTTCTATCTGGGCAACTCCGCCGGCGCACGGCGCTGGAACACTCCATCAGGTCGCGCCAACTTCCGCCCGAACATCTTGCCCAAAGACCTGATCCACGAGCTCACCCACGCCACGGGCCGGGTGCCGGACCTGATCATGCAGTCAATGCGCTCCCATGATCAGTACAACACCACCATCTACGGCCTGGACGACCGTTATCGCGGGGTCAAAGGCCAGCGTGACGTGCTGTTCGTCAACGAAGCCGACATCATCCGCCTGGGCTTCAAGCCGGGGCAGAAGGCAGACATCGTGTCGCTGTGGGAAGACGGCCGTGAGCGCCGCGTGAAGGGCTTTACGCTGCTGGCATTTGATATTCCGGCGGGGCAGGCGGCGGCTTACTACCCCGAAGTGAACCCGTTGGTGCCGTTGGAAAGCACTGGCGACGGTAGCCATACGCCAACTTCTAAGTTTGTTGCGATTCGCTTGGAGGCGGCGAGTGAGAGTGGGTTGATCATGGCGCGCTCGGCCTGACTCGATCCGAGATATGTGTTGCTTGAACTAACGCTTTCGCGGGCAAGCCCGCTCCCACACTGGGATGGGTTCACCATTGAGACTGTGTGGACCGATCGAATGTGGGAGCGGGCTTGCCCGCGAAGAGACCAGCACAAGCACCGCACATTCTGCAGGCACAAAAAAAGGCCGCTTTTGCATAAAAGCGGCCCTTCCGAAGTAGCTAAAGACCCGTAAAAACGACTTAAGTTCCCCATACAAAACAGCAACTTAGCAAATTGTATACAACCTCTGCCGCCGGTCGGATTTCGATTGTCAGCGCCTCGATACAACCTCAGGATCGCGCCGTCATCCCTTGAGGTTTCCCTGAATGAAGTTCTCCTCGATTCTCTTGTTGTCCCTTGGCCTGGTCAGTGGCGCAGCCATGGCAGGCGGCACCACCGAAGCCGGTGTAGGCGGCGCATTGGGTGGGGTACTAGGTTCCGTTGTCGGCCAGCAGCTGGGCGGCAACACCGGTTCGACCATTGGCGCGGCCCTGGGCGGCGCAGGCGGTAGTGCAGTCGGCGCCGACAAACGTAGCCGTGGCGAAGCCGCCATTGGTGGCGCACTGGGCGCAGCCGGCGGTAACGTCGTAGGGCGCAGCGTTGGCGGCAGCACTGGTGCACTGATCGGCTCCGCAGCCGGCGGTGGCGCGGGCGGCGCGCTAGGCAACTACATGGGTAACGAAAGTGATCGCGACAGCCGCCATTACCGCGATCGCGACCGTGACGATCGTCGCTACTACCGCGATGGCCACCCAGGTCGCGGCCATGCCTATGGGCATCGCAAGAACAAGCATCGTTATCGCGACTGATAAACCCGCGCTCTGACGAACACATCCGATGTGGGAGCCGGGCTTGCCCGCGATAGCAGTGAATCAGGTTTAGACGTACTGCCTGATACTGCGCCATCGCGGGCAAGCCCAGCTCCCACATTTGGTCTGTATTGCTTGTAGGTGCGTCAAACCAGCAGCCGCTGCATCGCTTCGCGCAACATTCCCGGAATCGGCACTGGCTGGTTCGAGGCTCGATCCACAAACACATGGACAAAGCGCCCCGCCGCACGCGCCTCCTGCTCGCCCGCCTTGAATACCGCCAGCTCATACTGCACCGAGCTATTGCCCAGCTTGCCCACCCGCAGACCGACCTCAATGCACTCGGGAAAAGCGATCGAGGCGAAGTAATCGCAGGCCGAACTCACCACAAACCCCACCACTTCACCGTCATGAATATCCAACCCGCCCTGTTCGATCAGGTAGGTATTAACGGCTGTATCGAAGAAGCTGTAGTAAGTGACGTTATTCACATGGCCGTAGGCATCGTTGTCGTGCCAACGCGTGGTGATCGGTTGGAAGTGGCGGTAATCGTCGCGCACAGGCGTTGAGTCAGGCATCGGCAAGTCTCATCAAAGTTGATCCAATTGAGCATGGGCCCAGTCGCGCACCTCGGCGTAGGGGTAGTCTTCCAGCGCAGCAAAACCGGGAATGCCTCGCGCCTTCAACTTGGTAAACAACGGTACGCTGATACCGCCAAGGAAACGCGTCAAACGCTCCGCATTCGGCAAGTGCCCCGTGTGCTCATGATGCCTGTGGATAAAATCACCGCACAGCCCCATGAAGTTTTTATCCACAAGCGGCGGCAGGCTCGGCGGCGCCGGCAGATGGGCGACCTGGCCGTGGCATACCGAACAATGCCCGCAACGCCGGGGCGCATTATCATCACCAAAGTAGTGCGCCAGACGTTGCCCCAGGCAGTGGTCGGTGGCGAACAGGTCGAGCATGGCGTGAATCCGCGCGACCTCCGTCACCTCATGCTGCTTGAAGCCTGTGTATAACTCGGCGCTTAACGCGTGGGGGTCGAAATGGGTGTCGAGCAAACTGTAGACCTCAGTCATCTGCTTGCTTTCGAGCTCGATCAGGCCCTGCTCCTGAAAATAATCCAGTGCCTTCACCACCCGACTACGCTCGGCATTGTGCTGTTGATAAAGCGCATCGAAATCGACCGTCGCCCAGGTTTTAGCGCGCTTGCACACCTGGATGATCGCCGCGACAAACTGCTGCCGCTCGCCGGTAAAACGCGCCAGCAAGGCCTCGGGCTCGATCAGGTATTTGAAACGGTATTCCGCATAAAACGCATAGCGCGGCGCGATCACGCCCTTGAGCTCCAACTGCACCAGGAGCGTCTTGAGCGGCAACTCGCGAATATTGCTGTGGTCCGACAGCGACCTGAGCAGGAACTCCCACTGCCCTTCACTACGCGCGGCCTGCAACTCCTCCAGTACGCGCAAAATGCCTTGCTGCTCCGGCGTATCACCGTACACGAAGTTTTCCAGCACATTGAGGCTGTCGCGGTTGGCCAACACCAGGCAATCCGACGGCTGCCCGTCACGCCCTGCGCGGCCGATTTCCTGGCTGTAGTTCTCGATTGACTTGGGCAGGTCGAAGTGCACGACATTGCGGATGTCACTCTTGTCGATGCCCATGCCAAACGCGATGGTTGCGACAATGCAATTGGAACGCCCGCCCATGAAACGCTGCTGGATACCTTCACGTTTTTCATGGGGCAGCCCCGCGTGATAAGCCTCGGCCTGAATGCCGTGGCGGTTCAGATGCTCGGCAATCTGCTCGGCGGTTTTCTGCAAGGTGACGTAGACAATACTCGGCTGGTTGGCCCGCGCTTTCATCCATTCCACCAGCCTGCGGCGTTTGTCGTGGCCGCTGACTGGTTCCACCAGCAGGTTGAGGTTGGGCCGATAGAAGCCCGTGGTCACTACATCTTCGGCAGCAATGGCGAACTTGGCCTGCATGTCAGCGATCACCTTGGGCGTGGCCGTGGCCGTCAGCAACAGCGCCTGAGGGATGTTGAACTGGCGCTGGTAGTCCGGCAGCTTCAAATAATCCGGGCGGAAGTTGTGGCCCCATTCGGAGATACAGTGCGCCTCGTCTACCACCAGCAACGAGATCTGCACGCTGTTCAGGAAATTACGGAAACGCTCGTTCTTCAAACGCTCCACGGAAATCATCAGAATCTTGAGCTCGCCCGATCGCGCACGGGCCATTACATCATTGGCCTCATCACGGCTCTGGGCCGAGTCGATACTGCCCGCCGAAATGCCATGGCGCTGCAGGAAACCCAACTGGTCCTGCATCAACGCCAGCAACGGCGACACCACCAGCGTCAGGTGCGGCAGCAACACGGCCGACAACTGGTAACACAAGGATTTGCCCGACCCCGTAGGGAAAATGGCGGCGGCAGATCGCCCAGCCAGCACGGCGCTGACCGTCTCTTCCTGGCCCAAGCGAAAGTGTGGGTAACCAAAGACCTGCTGGAGGGTGTCGTGCATAAGGCTGTCACTCCATTGACCGCTGAGTTGGCTCAAAAACATAGCCCGGGATTCTCAGCGAATCGAGAAAGGTCGCGAGGAAAAAAGAGACAGGATGATACACAGAGGGAAGGATGGCTCAGGGCCGAAGTGGGACTTTTCCGAGAAAGTAACAAGACGCAGCAGATACAAATGTGGGAGCTGGCTAGCCCTCTCCCACATTTCAAAACCGTGCTACTGCTGAATCAGCGGTTTTGCACCCGCTCGATCGCCGTGTCATACACCGGGTTGGCCTTTTGCTCCTTGGCCAACTGGTAATGACGCAGCGCATCCGGGAACTGCCCGGCCGCTTCGTAGATGCGTGCAATGTTGTAGTAAGCACCGGCGCGCACAGTCGCGGCATTGGTACCGGTGGCCAGGGCGATAGCCTTGCGGTTGGCCCAGATCGACTCCGCGGTATTGCCGGCTTTCTGATACGCCAGGCCCAGGTTGCCGTAAGCCTTGCCGAAGCTGTTATCCAGCTCGATGGCTTGACGGAAGAAGTCGATGGCCTGATCCAGGTTACCGGCCTGGTAGGCCGCTTCGCCCTTGAGGTTCAGCTTCTTCGCATCGGCCTGTGCCGACGTGCTCGCCGTCACGGCAGTGACGGCCACACTGTCGTCCAGCAACGGCTTGACCTCGTTGAGTACATCTTCGGCGCCAACTCTCACGCCGGTGAAGGTGTTGATGTCCTGGAAGTCGCCACTGCCGGTCATGCGGAACACAGTCCACAGGTTGCCCGTGCGGTTCTGCGGCACATAGTAAGTGCGTACCAGGGATTGTCCCATGTACACGAACACCTTGGCCTCACTGTTGGACAACTCGCTGGAGGTGGGAGAGCCGCTGTTGGAATAGTCGTGCACGGCATAGACGTAGCTTTCGCCGTAATGCTTTTTCTGCAGGGTGATGGTCTCCGGGCCATAGCTATCGGTGTCATCCACGTCCAGTTCGGCGTCGGTGCCCTTTTTATTGTTGAAGAAGATGTTGTTGCCGGGGAAGATCATATGGGAGTCGAGGTCGCGCGGAGCCTTGCCCCAGGTCAACACCACACGCAGGCCGTCGAGATTTTCCATCACCGGGCTGATGGCATAGGTCATGCCTTTGCACGGGCACTTCACCACCAGGTTGGAATAGCCAGGCTTCTTGATGATCAGCAGGTTGCTGGCATCGTCAGCCACTTCACTGGTCAGCGTCACCTGGCCTTGCGCGTTGGTACGGCCCACCACGTTCTGCGCGCCATTACGTTGCAGCAGCACCTCGGCATCGGCGATTTTCTGGTCCTTGACCACCGCGCTCAGCACTTCAATCGGCAACTGCTCGGCCTGGGCAGAAAACGCCACCGCACACAAAGACATCGCCGAGGCGACACGAAGCAAACCCATGCTTAACTCCCTTTAAGTAGTGGGCGGAATCGCCCTACAAGATTTTGCGGTGAAACATACGCTGAAATGGGCTCGCTGGCAGATTTTTTATACAAGTTGTGACGGGCGCTTTATCCCGCCTACCGAGCTACGCATTGCGCTACATTCAAGCCTTGCTCTCCAAGAGGACGCAGCGATGAGCGAACTGACGTTTGAGCAAAAACAGAATCACTATCACAAGATCCGGCGTTCCAATTACTTGGTCAGCCTGCGCCTGGAAGGGTTGGATACCCAACCGACCGACGTCGACAAACCCCTGCCGACACGCGAAGCCGTCCTTGCCAAGTACCGCAACACCTCTAGCTGATGCTCGACAAATACGGGGTGGGCCAGGCCCCATACTGCTACCCCGGTAGCAGCACTCTGCGCAACCGCCTCCATTTGCTCGATGAGGCACGCCTGCACCAGGCCGAGCGGGAATTATCCGAAATCGCCGTAGGCAACCTTCCACTCTTTCCGCCGCCCTACGACCTTGATCGCCTGTCACCCGCTTCTCATCGACACTCAAGCATCAGCCAAAGACATCCAATCCGCCGCCCACCAGCGTATCCGCGCCGCCAGCGACTGATTGGAAACTTTCTCTTGCCTGACCTTCGAACACGCTGACCTCAAAGACATTTCCCACATCATTATTAATGCGCTGTACCTGCTCGTTCAGGACGGCTGTGATTTGTTGGAAGCCGCGCAACACGTTCAGCTGCAACCTGAACAAGCGCAAGTCTAAGCAACACCTGTGTAGGAGCGAGCTTGCTCGTGAAAATCGCCAACGATGACGCGGTAAATCAGAAAAAACGCGGCGCCCTTGAGTTTTTCGCGAGCAAGCTCGCTCCTACACTGATCAGCTTTACCCATTACATCGTTGCAAGCCATAAATGCCGGAGGCTTTTGTAAGACACCGCCAAACGTCACGCCATCCATTTCCCAAACTGCTTCAAATACCCGTTCAACCCTCTATACCAGTTACGCGTAGCCGACTGAACATAACCTCCTATCAACTGTCTCGGAAAAAACCGTGAGCATCGAAAGGACTCAATATATCGGCCACTATGGCATCACTTTCACGGTAATTCGACTCACCGTGATGCCAAACAATCGACAAGAGCTAGCCACACTTGGCTTGCTGGAAGCAAAAGCTTCAGCGATAGAGGTCCGCTTGCGGCTTCAGAAGTTGTACGAAAAAATGCTCGCCCGAGATCTACCCTGCGTCATGACAGTGGCCGTCTCAAAGCCACTAACAACCTCATAAAAGAAATCATTTCTGGCGCAGTTGCAGCCCCTGTCGGGATCATATCCAGCAAAGCAGAATCGATAGTCGAGAACGCTATCAGCGATTTGATTTCTCGCAGGATCCGCAACTTTCACAGCGCAGACATCGTCATCGGCCTGGATGCTCAGGTCAGCGGTGGCATAGGCCCGCAGCGCTCAAGTGTCTCAATGCATGTGCACTCCAGATGAACTTTAGTCAATGGCTTTACCTACAAACAGCGCTATTGTTCGCTCTCCATCTGCTGCTGTATTACAAAATCACTGACGGCACGTTAAGAACGCGTTTCGCCGTTACCTTCATCGTAACGGGACTGCTTCTGTTGTTCTGGCTACCCTACATCGCCATTGTCCTGAACATTCAACTTCTTCCCCTAGCCTTGTTCTTGATAGGCTTGGCTCTCTTCATCACGCGAAACAAATACCGCCTGCAACGTGACAGGCCCCCTCACCCACTCCTGCGTGCCCCCACCATGAACCTGGCCCCCAACTTCCCAGAAGACCCTGCCATGCAGCAACTTCTGCAATTGCTGCATGAAGAAATCGGCTTGCCAACACACAAGACCATTGGCTTGCACACCTCACTGAACTTCGACCTCGGGTGCGATGGTGCTGAGGCCAAGCAATTCATGGAGGCGCTGGAGCAGGATTTTGGTGTCGACCTGAGCGACTACGACGCTTATCGTTACTTCCAGCCGCCGGTGTTCGACGTGTTCCTGAAGCGTCGCGCCAAAGGCCGTGGTGACAAGACTCCGCTGACCATCGGCATGCTCTACCTGGCGATCAAGACCCACCGCTGGGACACGCAGACGCTGGAAAACCTGAGCTGAATCCAATGAAGGATTTTTTGTAGGGGCGAGCTTGCTCGCGAAAAACTCACAGGCGCCGCGTTCATTCAGCAAGCACGCGTTATCGTTGACGTTTTTCGCGAGCAAGCTCGCTCCTACAGTATTAGGGCAAGCCCGCTCCCACACTGGATCTGCGCTAATCTGGCGAGCCGTATAAATAACAAGGACCTTACATGGACGTAACAATGGGCCTGCTGGCTGCCCTGCTCTGGGGCGGCACGGACTTTCTGGTGGGCCTCAACGCCCGAGCCGTTGGCGTAAAACGCGCGGTGTATTTCGGCCAAGCCCTCGGTTTTTTGATCATGACCCTCCTGCTGGTCATTTTCCCAGCCTTCCTTTTCAAATCCCTTGATGCACCGTTAAGCGTTTGGCTCCTGGGCGTCGCCGCCGCTCTGCTGACGGTGTCCGGCGCCCTTGCGCTGTCCAAAGCCTTTGCCTTGGGCAAAGCGGCCATCGTCGCGCCATTGGTGACGTCCTATGGGGTCGTGACCACCTTGCTGTCCTGGGCCAGCGGTGAACACATCAGCCTGATACAACTGGGCTGCATCGCCCTGTGCGTGATCGGCGTTGTGCTGTCCAGCATTCACAAGGACAACGGTACGCCTCACAACAACCCGCGCCTGTCCATTGCCTACGCCATGTCCGCCGCAACCCTGTACGGCACCAGTTTCTGGCTGCAAGGTCGCTACACACTGCCAGCGCTGGGGCCAATCACCATGTTGTGGTTGGGTTACCTGGTGGGCTTGTGCGTGCTGGTGGTGATGGTGCTGAAGATCAAGGATGGCTTGAAGATCCCGCCGCTGAAAAATTGCGCGACGTTGACCGGTGCGAGCTTGATGAACCTCGGCGGGTTCTCGGCATTTTCGTGGGGCGCGATGGCCGGCTCGGTGTCGGTGGTGACGGTGATCAGTACGCTCTCTGGAGGGATCGCGGCGATCCTGGGGTTTGTATTTTTCAAGGAGCGTTTGTCAGCGGTGCAGGTCGCAGGCGTTGTACTGGTGCTGGTCGGTGCAGTGGTACTGCACATCGCCGACTAATCGCCCATAAAAAAGCCGCCTAAGAGGCGGCTTTTTTACAACGGCGAATCTTACAACTTAGGACCCGCCGCCTTGATCGCATCGCTGACTTCAAACTTCTTGAAGTTTTCGATGAACAGGCCAGCCAGAGCTTTCGCTGCTTCGTCGTAGGCAGCCTTGTCAGCCCAGGTGTTGCGTGGGTTCAACAGGCCGGTTTCAACGCCCGGTACGGCCAATGGCACGTCGAGGTTGATGGTGTCCAGGTGTTCGGTTTGCGCACCGATCAACGCACCGCTCTGGATCGCTGCAATCACGCCGCGAGTGGTCGGGATGTTGAAGCGTTTGCCGACGCCGTAGCCGCCGCCGGTCCAGCCGGTGTTGACCAGGTAGACCTTTGAGCCGAAACCACGGATACGCTTGATCAGAAGCTCTGCGTATTCGCCAGCCGGGCGTGGGAAGAACGGCGCGCCGAAGCAGGTGGAGAAGGTCGACTTGATGCCGCTGCCCGAACCCATTTCGGTCGAGCCCACCAGAGCGGTGTAGCCGGACAGGAAGTGGTAGGCCGCTTGTTCTTCGCTGAGGATCGACACAGGCGGCAGTACGCCGGTCAGGTCGCAGGTCAGGAAGATCACCGCGTTTGGCTCGCCGCCCAGGTTCTTCTCGGAACGCTTGGCAACGTGCTCCAGCGGGTAGGCGGCACGGCTGTTCTGGGTCAGGCTGACGTCGGCGTAGTCGGCGTGCTTGGCCTCGTCGATCACGACGTTTTCCAGTACCGCGCCATGCTTGATGGCTTTCCAGATAACCGGCTCGTTCTTCTCGGACAGGTCGATGCACTTGGCATAGCAACCGCCTTCGATATTGAACACCACGCCTTCGCCCCAGCCGTGCTCGTCGTCACCGATCAGGTAACGGCTTTCGTCGGCGGACAGGGTGGTCTTGCCAGTGCCTGACAGGCCGAAGAACAGGGTCACATCGCCTGCTTCGCCAATGTTGGCGGCGCAGTGCATCGGCAGCACGTCGGCAGCCGGCAGCAGGAAGTTCTGCACCGAGAACATGGCTTTTTTCATTTCACCGGCGTAACGCATGCCGGCAATCAGTACTTTTTTCTGAGCGAAGTTGAGGATCACGCAACCGTCGGAGTTGGTGCCGTCACGCTCTGGCACGCACTCGAAGTTGGCCACGTTGAGCACTTGCCACTCTTCACGACCGGCCGGGTTGTACTGGGCCGGGTTGATGAACAGGCAACGACCGAACAGGTTCTGCCAGGCAGTCTGGGTGGTCATTTTCACGGCCAGGTAGTGGTCTTCTGCAGCCCCTACGTGAACATGGGAAACGAAATGCTCTTGCGCGTTATTGAACGCCTCGACGCGAGCCCACAGGGCATCGAACTTGTCGGCCGGGAACTTGCGGTTGATCGAGCCCCAGGCGATGGCGTCCTGGGTGGAAGGCTCTTCAACGATGAAACGGTCAACCGGCGAACGACCGGTGCGGTGACCGGTTTCTACGACCAGCGCGCCAGTATCGGCAAGCACGCCTTCACCGCGCTGCAGGGCTTCTTTGACCAGATCGTCAACACTCAGATCGGTGTATACGGCGTTATTGGCTTGCGTCATGAGGTTCCCCGTCGGCCTATGGCCGAGTGCTCCAAACGTTTTGTAGTAGAAAGTTGCGCACTACTACCGCGAAAAAAGTGGGCCGGATTATGCCAGAAAAGCCCAAAAAGAGTAG
The DNA here is from genome assembly GCF_001320835.1 of Pseudomonas sp. NBRC 111138. Classification (NCBI taxonomy): domain Bacteria; kingdom Pseudomonadati; phylum Pseudomonadota; class Gammaproteobacteria; order Pseudomonadales; family Pseudomonadaceae; genus Pseudomonas; species Pseudomonas sp. NBRC 111138. The sequence continues at coordinate 18,837 of NZ_BCBO01000088.1, forward strand.
GGCCCTCCCGTCAGAACACCTCTAATCCGGCGTTTGTCAGGTGATTTACCTGTGCTTAAACGTTTTAGTGGCGGGTGTCGGAAGGGGTGTCGCTGCCTGCGCCGGCGAACAATTGCGCTACATCAGCCGCGTCGAACAGGTAGCGCTGGTTGCAGAACTGGCAGTCGATCTCGATATGGCCGCCATGTTCCACCACCAGATTTTGCGCATCTTCCAGGCCCAGGCTGACCAGCGCGTTACCGGAACGCTCGCGCGAGCAACTGCAGTGAAAATGCAGGCCCTGTGCGTCGAACAGGCGCACGGCCTCTTCGTGGTAGAGGCGGTGCAGGATGGTTTCGTTGTCCAGGCCCAGCAGTTCTTCGGCCTTCAAGGTGTCGGCCAAGGCGATGATATGCCGCCAGCTTTCGGCACGATCATCCTCATCCTTGATGCGATCGGCCGGCAGTTGTTGCACCAGCAAACCACGGGCGCGCTTGCCGTCGGCGTTAAGCCAGAACTTGGTGCCCACTTGCTGGGACATAACGAAGTAGTTGGTGAAGCATTCCGACAGGGTCTGGCCGTCGAGGTCGACAATACCCTGGTACCGCTGGCCTTCAGTCGGGTCGACAGTCAGTGCCAGGACGCCGTTGGGCATCAGGTCGGCCAAGGTGGCATCTGCGGCAATCTGGTCAGCCTCGTAACGGGCCAAGCCACGGATCTCGCGCTCGCTCGAGCACTCGATCATCAACATGGGCACTGGCCCTTCGGAACGAGCCTGCAAGATCAGCAAACCGTCGAACTTCATGGTGCCCACCAGCAGCGCCGCGGCGGCCATCAACTCGCCGAGCAATTGCGCGACCGGCTCCGGATAGGCGTGTTTGGCAAGGACTTCGGCATAGCTGAGCTCCAACGAAACCATCTCGCCGCGGGCATCGCTCTCATCGAAGATGAAGCGTTGGGTGAAGTCGGTATCCGGTAGATCAGTCATAGGTCTGGGTATCTGAAGTGATGACAAAATGATTACAAGGTTTATAAAATTAAACGCTTTAGCACCATCTTGGTGCGACTTCTCCTGAATTCAAGGAGCTGAATAGAGCGATGAGGGACAGTTTATGAACAATCCGGGTTTGTTCCAAGCCAACTGGAACCTCCGGCGATGGGCTCTTTGCAATCTACTCGCTATCGGACTGCTGTGTTTTTGGCTGTGGCCCACGGGCCAGATGCTCTGTGTGATTTTCGACGAGTGGCTGTTTCATCTGCTCAATGGCCCGTTGGCCACGAACTCGACCTGGCTACATGTGTGGGCCGTGGCCAGCCTGCGGCCGTTTGATGCAGTGGTCGGCGTGATTTTGCTGGCGCTGTTGATCCGCGGCGACTGGGTGTTCAAGGCCGTACAGGTGCGCCAGGCGTTTTTTGGCTTCCTCGGCATTCTGCTGCTATTGCTGTTTATCCGCATGCTGTTCTCAAAACTCGCGGCGCACATGGGCTGGCAGCACAGTAGCCCGTCGATGGTCATCAGCGGCGCGATTCAAATGAGCGACTTTTTCCCAGGGTTGGAGAAAACCTGGGAATTGAAGGACCGCTCGAGCCAGAGCTTCCCCGGCGACCATGCTTCGGTGCTATTGATCTGGGCGATGTTCATGAGCGTGTTCGCCCGGCGCATCGGCCAGGTGCTGGTGATCTGGGGCCTGGCGCTGCTGTTCATGATGCCGCGGCTGGTAGCCGGCGCGCACTGGGGCCAGGACGATTATATCGGTGGCGTACTGCTGGCGCTGTTGGCGCTGGGGTGGGGGTATTACACGCCGTTTGCGGCGAAGGTGTCGGGCGCTTTGTTGCGGATGACGGCGCCGCTTTTCGGGCTACTGAGCAAGTTGCCCGTTATTGGGCGGTTGAGTGTCATGCACACAACTCCGTAACCCCCAGGGCTAAAAGTGGGAGCGGGCTTGCTCGCGAACGCGGGGTGTCAATCAATGCATCTGTGCCTGACCCACCGTATTCGCGGGCAAGCCCGCTTCCACATTTGATCGAATTTGCATGGGCGACTCGTGCAATCAATCGTCATTGCCGCTGCCGCGAAACTTGAACAGATCGCGGCGCTGCTTCTTGCTCGGCTTGCCGTCAGTGGTCAGGCCTGAAGCCCCTGCCTTGCGCATGGCCGCAGCGTTTTCGCGCTTGGCGATGCTGGCTTCGGTCTCGGCATACAGTGCCTGCGCTTCAGGCGCGCCCCGGCGGACGATGGAAAGCGCCTGTACTACGATGGTTTTTTCATCAAAGCCTGTACGAATCTGAAACTCGTCGCCGACGCGCGGCTCCTTTCCCGGCTTGCAGCGCTCGCCGCGATGATGCACCTTGCCGCTCTCGATAGCGGCCTTGGCCAGAGCGCGGGTCTTGTAGAACCGCGCTGCCCACAACCACTTGTCCAGCCGGACCTTCTCTTCCTCTTCCTGCTTTTGAGCCACTTGAATTCCTCGCTCTGAAAAATGTCGCAACTTTACCGTTGAAACCCTTCGACGCATAAACCCCAAGGCTCACCTAAGATACGCCAGGTAGCACCCTGTTTTCGCGAGGATACGCCGTGACCGACTTTCCCCTCTCACTCACCTCGCCCAACCAGCGGTGCGTGGGTTGCCAGCAAAGCGAGCCTCTGGGGTTCGATTTCGCGTTCGCCTACCAGCCTATCGTAGACCTGCGTGACCATTCGATCTTCGCCAACGAAGCCTTGGTGCGCGGTCCCCAGGGAGAAGGCGCGCTGTCGGTGCTGGCTCAGGTCAACGAAACCAATCGCTACCGCTTCGACCAGCGCTGCCGGACCAAGGCCATCGCCGGTGCCGCAGCCCTGGGCATGCAGACTCACCTTTCCATCAACTTCATGCCCAATGCTGTATATCGTCCGGAACTGTGTATCCGCAGCACTCTGGAGGCCGCCCGGGCGCACAATTTCCCGCTGGACCGGCTGATTTTCGAGACCCTGGAAAGCGAGCACGTAGATAACTATCGCCATTTGACGAATATTCTGCGTGAATACCGCGAATTCGGCTTCAAGACCGCCATCGACGATTTCGGCGCGGGCTATTCGGGGCTGAACCTGCTGGCCGATTTCCAACCTGACTTGATCAAGCTCGACATGGCGCTGATTCGCGATGTCGACCAGGATCCTGTCCGTCAGGTGATCGTCCGGGGGATTGTCACAATCTGTGAGCAGTTGGGGGTTACTGTCATCGCCGAGGGCATCGAAAGTGCCGGCGAGCGCGACTTCCTGTCCGACTGCGGAATATTTCTGATGCAGGGCTTCTGGTTCGCCAAGCCTGCATTCAAAGCGTTGGCTGAGGTATCTCCTCAAGCCTGGGCGAATTGACCGGTTAACCATATTGAAGACATTTGACCATTTGACCGTTGTGGGTCTGCGTGAGTGGGTGGCACTTCCCGACTTGGGAGTGGCGGGCCTGCGGGCGAAGATCGACACCGGTGCCAGTACCTCAAGCCTGCACGCCACCGATATCGAGCCCTTTGAGCGCGACGGTGAAAAGTGGGTGCGTTTTACCGCGCACCTGGGCAGCGTGGTGCAACTGCGTCACCGCCGCTGTGAAGCGCCCCTGGTGACGATGAAAACCATCAAGAGCTCCAACGGCCATGCACAGGTGCGCTACGTGATCAGCACTACCCTGGCCCTGGGTGATCGGGTATGGCGGGTGGAGTTCACCCTCGCCTGTCGCAAAGCCATGCGTTACCGCCTGCTGCTGGGCTCCAAGGCGCTGATTGACGGCCAGTTGGTGGTCAATCCGGGCCTCAAGTACGTTCAAGACAAGCCGGTGTTCCCGGTCTCCACTATTTCTGCCCCAGGTGCTGCATGAAGATTGCTGTGCTGTCGCGAAACCCGCGTCTGTATTCCACCCGCCGCCTGGTCGAGGCCGGCACTGAACGTGGCCATGAAATGGTGGTGATCGACACGTTGCGTGCCTACATGAACATTGCCAGCCACAAGCCGCAGATCCACTACCGGGGCAAACCCCTGGAAGGCTTTGATGCGGTAATCCCGCGTATCGGCGCTTCGGTGACGTTCTATGGCTGCGCGGTATTGCGCCAGTTTGAAATGATGGGGGTGTTTCCGCTGAATGAATCCGTGGCCATTGCGCGCTCGCGGGACAAGCTGCGCTCCCTGCAACTGCTGTCGCGCCGGGGTATCGGTTTGCCGGTCACCGGTTTTGCCCACTCTCCGGACGACATTCCCGACCTGATCGAGATGGTCAATGGCGCACCGCTGGTGATCAAGGTACTGGAAGGCACCCAGGGCATCGGGGTGGTGCTGTGTGAAACAGCAACGGCGGCGGAGTCGGTGATTGAGGCGTTCATGGGCCTCAAGCAGAACATCATGGTGCAGGAGTACATCAAGGAAGCGGGCGGCGCGGACATTCGCTGCTTCGTGGTGGGCGACAAGGTGATCGCAGCCATGAAGCGCCAGGCCAAGCCCGGTGAGTTCCGCTCCAACCTGCACCGTGGCGGCAGCGCCAGCCTGATCAAGATCACCCCGGAAGAGCGCATGACCGCGCTACGGGCGGCCAAGGTGATGGGGCTGAGCGTGGCGGGTGTGGACATCCTGCGCTCCAACCATGGCCCCCTGGTGATGGAAGTAAACTCATCGCCTGGCCTGGAAGGGATCGAAACCACCACCGGTAAGGATGTGGCGGGGATCATCATTCAGCATCTGGAAAAGAATGGCGGGCCGAATATGACTCGGACCAAGGGAAAGGGCTGAATACCCACACCTGCCACACGCCGCAAACCACTGTGGGAGCTGGCTTGCCTACGATGACGCCGGTACATTCAACATCGTCGTTGAATGAACTACCGCTATCGCAGGCAAGCCAGCTCCCACATTTGCATTCATATTGCTTGTTAGACAGCGTCTCGAGGCAGCATCAACCCCAGCGGCAGCCGCACCCGCGCTTCCAACCCGCCGCCTTCACGGTTGCGCAACTCGACATTGCCGCCATGCATCGACGCAATCCGCCGCACAATCGCCAACCCCAACCCGGTGCCCTTGCCTCCTCGGGCGCGGTCACCACGGGTGAAGGGGTTGAAGATACCCTCCAGCTCAGCCGGGTCGATTCCTGTGCCACGGTCCATCACGCTCAGCACCACGTAAGGCGCGGCACTGTCGCCAGAAACGTACGCCGCCACTTCCACATCGGAACCGGCATGGTGCAAGGCGTTGCCAATCAAGTTGTTCAGCAGGCGCTTCATCGACACCCGGCGTAATGCGAACGGCTGGATCGGCTCCAGGCGCGTGCGCACCTGCTCACCATTCTGGTTATAGGGCGCAACCACCTCACGCACGAGGTCGGTGAGGTCGACCTCCTCGACCACTTCATCCCGCCCGTCACGGATGAACGCCAGGAACTGGTCCAGAATAGCGTCCATGTCCTCGATGTCGCGCACCATGTCATCGGTGAGGTCGGTATGGTCCCCCATCAACTCCAGGGACAACCGTAATCGCGTCAGTGGCGTGCGCAAGTCATGGGACACCCCCGCCAGCATCAACTCGCGTTCGCGCCCGGCCTGTTCGACATCTTCTGCCATCTGGTTGAAGGCGCCGTACACCTCGGTCATCTCACTGGGCGTGTCGCTGACCGGCAAGCGCACACTGCGCCCCTGGCCCAGTTGGCGAGCGGCAAACACCAGGCGCTTGAGGGGTTGGTTGAGCTGGCGGACGAAAATCCACGCGGACGCCGTTGAAAGCAAGCCAATGGCCAGGAACCAGCCCAACACGTTCCAGATTTTTTGCCCCCTCAGCGGGTGCGGATAAAGCGGAACCTTGATCCAGGCATCCCCCAGGCTTGGCGCTCGCACCCACAGCGCAGGCGAAACATGCATACGCAGCCGCACCTCGGTGTCGGCACCCAACTCGGCCTGCATCTGGCGCTGGTAGATCTCGCTGTAAGGCCAATGCTGCTCGCCTTCAGGCACACCTGCGCCGTCAACCCGCGTCAGCGTCGACGCCTTGGCTACTTTTTCGCGGTTCTCAGGGTCTACCGCCCAATAACCACGCAACGTCAGGGCGACACCATGGCTGTACTGCCGGTCCACCAGCACGTCTTCGTTCATCAAAAGATAAACCAGCGTGAGCGCCTTGGAAAACAGAACGACAATAAGCACCAGCCAGAGGGTGCGGGAGAAGAAACTTTGTGGGAACCACAGCGGGGTTTTCATAGATGAAAGCTGCACACCTTGCAGGAACGAGCGGCGCTCGCAGAATTGCAGACGCCGGGCATCCCGTCGACCCTCATGGAGTCAAACGCCAGGATACCCGCCCCTGCAAATCATCGGTCACTTGGTTGCGGTGCCATCCGGCACAAACACATAACCCACACCCCACACCGTCTGGATATACCGCGGCTTGGACGGGTCTGGCTCGATCATCCGGCGCAATCGGGAAATCTGCACGTCGATGGAGCGCTCGAGGGCGTCCCATTCCCGGCCACGGGCCAGGTTCATCAGCTTGTCACGGGTCAGCGGCTGGCGAGCGTTCATCACCAGGGCCTTGAGCACTGCGAATTCGCCGGTGGTGAGCATGTGCACTTCTTCACCGCGCTTGAGCTCACGGGTGGCCAGCGACAATTCGTAATCGCCAAAGGTGACGCTTTCGTCTTCGCTGCCCGGTGCACCCGGTACCGCCGGTGCCTGGCGACGCAACACGGCCTTGACCCGCGCCATCAGCTCATCGGGGTTGAACGGCTTGGCCAGGTAGTCATCAGCGCCCAGCTCCAGGCCCTTGATGCGGCTCAGTTCATCGCCCTTGGCGGTGAGCATGATGATCGGGATCTGATTGTTCGCACCGCGCAGGCGCTTGCAGGCAGTGAGGCCGTCTTCACCGGGCAACATCAGGTCGAGTACGACCAGGTTGAAAACTTCACGCCCTAACAGACGATCCATCTGTTCGGTGTTCGGCACCGCGCGGGCACGATAGCCCTTGGAGTTGAAAAAACGCTCCAGCAGGCTGCTCAGCCCCGGATCGTCATCAACGATGAGAATTTTTTCGCCTTCAGCAGTTTGTGCGGTGCTGCTCATTGGATGCTCCTCTTATCTCGGCGCGCATTATGGCGTAGCTGCCGTTATACGCACCGTGTGCATTGTTAGCAGATTTTTCATCTACTGCCAGCGAACCCGCGCCCTACAAGCTGCGGCGCAGTAGCCCCCAAGGGCGGAACGCTGGTTATAATGCGGCGCCTCCGTGCAGGGCAACGTCAGATCGTTACCGTTTGCTGCCGGGCTTTTTTTACCCGCTTGTCGTGACTTTTTCGATTTCGAGGGTCAATAGCCAGCCTCTTGACCCAGGCAGCGGCGCCAGTCGGGCCGCTCAACCAGCCTCGCCGAGCCTTGTTTTTACGGGCCGGCGCGCTGATTTTAAGAATTTCAGGTGGTTTTATGGACAGCATCAACAGCCGCATCGCCGAGGAACTCGGCGTACGCCCACAACAGGTCGAAGCGGCCGTCGCTCTACTGGATGAAGGCTCCACGGTGCCCTTCATCGCCCGTTACCGAAAAGAAGTAACCGGCAGCCTCGACGACACCCAGCTGCGGCACCTGGAAGAGCGCCTGCGCTACCTGCGAGAACTCGACGAACGGCGTATCAGCATCCTCGCCAGCATCGAGGAACAGGGCAAGTTGACCCCTCAACTGGAACGCGACATCAAACTCGCGGACACCGAGACCCGCCTCGAAGACCTTTACCTGCCGTACAAACAGAAACGTCGTACAAAGGGCCAGATCGCCCTGGAAGCCGGCCTGGGTGATTTGGCCGATGGCTTGTTCAACGACCCATCGTTGACCCCGGAAACCGAAGCCGCGCGCTTCATCGACGCGGAAAAAGGCGTCGCCGACGTCAAGGCCGCCCTCGAAGGCGCCAAGTACATCCTGATGGAGCGCTTCGCCGAAAACGCCAGCCTCCTGGAAAAACTGCGTACCTACCTCAAGCAGGAAGCCATCCTCAGCGCCCGCGTCATCGCCGGCAAAGAGGAAGAAGGCGCCAAGTTCCGCGACTACTTCGAACACGACGAGCCGCTCAAAAGCATGCCGTCCCACCGCGCCCTGGCGATTTTCCGCGGCCGTAACGAAGGCATTCTCAGCTCCGCGCTGAAAGTCGGTGACGAGCTGCCGGGCACCATGCACCCCTGCGAAGGCATGATCGGTCAACAATTCGGCATCCAGAACCAGAACCGCCCGGCAGACAAGTGGCTCGGCGAAGTGGTGCGCTGGACCTGGAAGGTCAAGCTCTACACTCACCTGGAAACCGACCTGCTGGGCGAGTTGCGCGACGGCGCCGAAACCGAAGCGATCAACGTGTTCGCCCATAACCTGCACGACCTGCTGTTGGCCGCACCGGCTGGCCCGCGTGCCACCCTGGGCCTCGACCCGGGCCTGCGCACCGGTTGCAAGGTCGCGGTGGTCGACGCCACCGGCAAGCTGCTGGACCACGCCACCGTGTACCCACACGTACCGCACAACAAGTGGGACCAGACCCTGGCGATCCTGGCCGCCTTGTGCGCCAAGCACGCGGTCGACCTGATCGCGATCGGCAACGGCACTGCCAGTCGCGAGACTGACAAGCTGGCCGCCGAGCTGATCAAAAAATACCCGGCCATGAAAATGACCAAGGTCATGGTCTCCGAAGCGGGCGCTTCGGTGTACTCAGCCTCGGAACTGGCGTCCAAGGAATTCCCGGACCTCGACGTGTCGATCCGTGGCGCGGTGTCCATCGCTCGTCGCCTGCAAGACCCGCTGGCCGAACTGGTGAAGATCGACCCTAAATCTATCGGCGTCGGCCAGTACCAGCACGACGTGTCGCAACTGAAGCTGGCACGCGGCCTGGATGCGGTGGTGGAAGACTGCGTAAACGCCGTGGGCGTAGACGTGAACACCGCTTCGGTGGCACTGCTGGCGCGAATCTCGGGCCTCAACGCGACCCTGGCGCAGAACATCGTCAGCCATCGCGACGAAAACGGCGCGTTCAAAACCCGTGCTGCGCTGAAAAAAGTCGCACGCCTGGGTGAAAAAACCTTTGAACAAGCGGCCGGCTTCCTGCGCGTCATGAACGGCGATAACCCCCTGGACGCCTCGGCAGTTCACCCGGAGGCCTACCCGCTGGTGCAACGCATTGCCGCCGAAACCGACCGCGATATCCGTTCGTTGATTGGTGATGCCGCGTTCCTCAAGCGCCTGGACCCGAAGAAGTACACCGACGAAACCTTCGGTGTGCCGACCATCACCGACATTCTGCAAGAGCTGGAAAAGCCTGGCCGCGACCCACGTCCCGAGTTCAAGACCGCCGAGTTCCAGGACGGCGTCGAAGACCTCAAGGACCTGCAACCGGGCATGATCCTCGAAGGCGTGGTGACCAACGTGACCAACTTCGGCGCGTTCGTGGACATCGGCGTGCATCAGGACGGTTTGGTGCATATCTCCGCGCTTTCGGAGAAGTTCATCAAGGACCCACGTGAGGCGGTGAAAGCCGGTGACGTGGTCAAGGTCAAGGTCATGGAAGTCGACATCCCACGCAAACGCGTCGGCCTGTCGATGCGCATGAGCGATACCCCCGGCGAGAAAATCGATGGTGCCCGTGGCGCTCGCCCCGGTTCGGCGCCGCGCCAGTCGCAGAACAACGCCCCGCGCAAGGAAACCACCACCGCCGCGCCAAGCAACAACGCCATGGCGTCGCTGTTTGCCAACGCTAAACAGTTGAAGAAGCGCTGATGGAAATTCCGGCCGGTTTGACCCAGAGCGCATTCAGCGAACTGATCGGCTGCCGCCTGCAACGCCTGGAAGAGGGCGTTGCCGAGGTGGCCCTGACCCTGGAGCCGCACCTGCGCAACCGCGCGGGCAAGCTCCATGGCGGGGCGATTTTCAGCCTGGTGGATATAACCATGGGCCTGGCCTGTTCCAGCGCCCATGGTTTCGACCAGCAGAGCGCCACCATCGAATGCAAGATCAACTATATCCGCGCCGTGGAAGACGGTGAGGTGTTGTGCACCAGCCGGGTGATCCACGCCGGTCGCCGCACCCTGGTGGTCGAGGCCGACGTGTATCAGAGCGAAAGACTTGTCGCAAAAGCACAGGGCACGTTCGCTGTCCTATAGCTCCCCACCCCCGATTTGAGTTAATTTCGGCGCTGCGATAACAGCGTCGGAATTTTCTCGCTGCGCTGTAGCCCAATTCATGGAGTGAAGTCGGCAGATTCAGAGCGGGTCAAATCGACTCAAAACCAGGCGATCACGCCAGTTTCAACTTCACCCTTGTAGACCGTCCTGCCCACCCCCATATTGGGGCGACTGACGCGTGAAGGAATCCAACTTGAGCGAACTTCTCAACCGCCGCCTGGCCCTGCTCGGCAAGCGCGAACACCTCTCCCTGCTAGAGCAATGCTTGCACGGCATCGAGCGCGAATGCCTGCGCGTCACCAACGAAGGTCGACTGGCGCAAACGCCGCACCCCGAAGCCCTGGGCGCCGCGCTGACCAATGAACAGATCACCACCGACTACTCGGAATCGCTGCTGGAGTTCATCACCCCTGCCCTGCCGAACCCGGCCGATACTCTGAGCAGCCTGGACAAGATCCATCGCTTTGCCTACACCAAGCTGGGCAGCGAATACCTGTGGAGCCCCTCGATGCCGTGCCCGTTGCCGGCCGAGGAAGATATTCCGATTGCCTACTACGGCACCTCCAACATCGGCCAGCTCAAGTACGTGTACCGCAAGGGCCTGGCCCTGCGTTACGGCAAGACCATGCAGTGCATCGCCGGCATCCACTACAACTTTTCCCTGCCGGAAGCGTTGTGGCCGTTGCTCAAGGAAACAGAAGGGTTTGTCGGCACCGACCGTGACTATCAATCCACGGCCTATATCGCGCTGATCCGTAATTTCCGCCGCTACAGCTGGCTGTTGATGTACCTGTTCGGTGCCTCGCCAGCCCTGGATGCCGGCTTCCTGCGCGGACGCTCGCATCAGCTTGAAGTCCTCGACGCCGACACGCTGTACCTGCCCTACGCCACCAGCCTGCGCATGAGCGACCTGGGTTACCAGAGCAACGCCCAAGCCGGCCTGACGCCGTGCTACAACGATTTGGCCAGCTACACCGACAGCCTGCGCGAAGCGGTGGCAACACCCTACGCGCCCTATGTCGAAGTCGGCACGCACAAGGATGGCGAGTGGGTACAGCTCAATACCAACATCCTGCAGATCGAAAACGAGTACTACTCCAACATCCGTCCCAAGCGCGTGACCTACACCGGCGAGCGGCCGATCCAGGCGTTGATGGCGCGCGGCATCCAGTACATCGAAGTACGCTGCCTGGACATCAACCCGTTCCTGCCGATGGGTATCGACCTGCCAGAGTCGCGGTTCCTCGACGCATTCCTGCTGTACTGCGCGCTGAACGACAGCCCACTGTTCGCCAACAACGAGTGCGGCAACGCCACCTCCAACTTCCTCAGCGTGGTCAAGGAAGGCCGCCGTCCGGGCCTGCAATTGCAGCGTGACGGCCAGCCGGTGGACATGAAGGAGTGGGCGGCCGAGTTGCTGGAGAAGATTGCCCCGCTGGCCGCCCTGCTCGATCAGAGCCATGGCATCACCGAGCACAGCGAGGCATTGGACGCCCAGTTGGCCAAGGTCAAGGACCCATCCCTGACGCCGTCGGCGCAGGTGTTGGCAGCCATGGCTGAGCGCAAGGAAAGCTTTGCGCAGTTCTCCCTGCATCAAAGCGAAGTCCATGCCGAATACTTCCGCAAAGAACCTTTGGCGCCTGAGGAACAAGCGCACTTTGAAGAACTGGCCCGTGCGTCGCTGGCGCAACAGGCAGAGCTGGAGCAGAACGAAGTAGGCGATTTCGATGTGTTTGTCGGTTCGTACCAGGCAAGCATCCTCGCCATCAGCAACTAACCTGTAGGAGCGAGCTTGCTCGCGAAAAACTCACGGCCCCCGCATTCATCCAGACTGAACGCGTCACCGTTAACGTTTTTCGCGAGCAAGCTCGCTCCTACAAGTTTTAAGCTAATTCGAAAAAGTTATTTATTTTCGGATTCTTAGATCATTTAGTCTCCTCTCACGCCGACCCTCGGCCGCCTGATTGAGGAGCTTCCCTTTGAAACTGCTGACCCCTCTGCGCCTGTTGGCCGCATTGTCCCTGGCCGGTGCCAGCCTGTTTGCCCAGGCGGCGGACGTGACCATTGCGTATCAGACCACCGTGGACCCGGCCAAAGTCGCCCAAGCCGACGGCGCCTATGAAAAAGCCACCAACGCCAAGATCGACTGGCGCAAATTCGACAATGGCGCCGACATCATCGCCGCCATCGCGTCCGGCGACGTGCAGATCGGCTACCTCGGTTCCAGCCCGCTCACCGCCGCGATAACCCGTAAAGTCCCGGTGCAAACCTTCCTCGTCGCCACCCAGATCGGCGGCGCCGAAGCCCTGGTGGCGCGTAACGGTTCGGGGATCAACAGCCCTCAGGACCTGGTCGGCAAAAAAATCGCTGTGCCCTTCGTTTCCACCGGCCACTACAGCCTGCTCGCCGCCCTTAAACACTGGAACATCGACCCGGCCAAAGTCACCATTCTCAACCTCGCCCCGCCGGCCATCATTGCCGCCTGGAAGCGCGGTGATATCGACGCCACCTATGTCTGGGACCCAGCCCTGGGCGTGGCCAAGGAAACCGGCAAGGTGCTGATCACCTCCGGGGAGCTGGCCAAGTTCGGCGCGCCGACGTTCGATGCCTGGATCGTGCGCAAGGACTTCGCCGAGAAGCACCCAGAGATTGTCACCGCCTTCGCCAAGGTCACTCTGGATGCCTACGCCGCCTACCGCAAAGACCCACAAGCCTGGCTCGCCGATTCCGGCAACGTCGACAAACTGGTGAAACTCTCCGGCGCCAAGGCCAGCGATATCCCGTTGCTGCTGCAAGGCAACGTCTACCCGTTGGCCGCCGACCAGGTAACGCTGCTGGGCGCACCGACCACCAAGGCCGTCACCGACACCGCTGCGTTCCTCAAGGAGCAAGGCAAGGTCGAGGCCGTGCTGCCCGACTACGCCCCTTATGTCAGCGCCAAGTTCATTACCAACTGACCCAGGAGTTCACTGCGATGGCCTTGCTACAACTGGAGCGCATCAGCGCACAGTACCCAGGCGCCCCGGAACCGGTACTGTCCGATATTTCACTGGAGCTTGGGCCCCAGCAATTGCTGGTCGCCCTGGGCCCGTCCGGTAGTGGCAAGACGTCGTTGTTGAACCTGATTGCCGGCTTTGTCGAACCGTCTGCCGGGCGTATCACCCTCGATGGCGTGCCGGTCAAGGGCCCCAGCGCCGAGCGCGGCGTGGTGTTCCAGGACGACGCCCTGCTGCCCTGGCAGGATGTGCTGGCCAACGTCGCCTTTGGCCTGGAACTGGCCGGCGTGCCCAAGGCGCAGCGCGAAGTGCGCGCCCGCGAAATGCTCGCGCTGGTGGACCTGGCCGGTTTCGACAGCCGGCGCATCTGGCAGCTCTCGGGCGGCCAGAAGCAACGCGTCGGCCTGGCGCGTGCGCTGGCGGCCGACCCGCGTGTACTGCTGATGGACGAACCCTTCGGCGCGCTGGATGCCTTTACCCGCGAACAAATGCAGGAGTTGCTGCTGCAAGTGTGGCGGCGCACGGCCAAGCCGGTATTCCTGATTACCCATGACATTGAAGAGGCGGTGTTTCTGGCCACGGACCTGATCCTGCTGGCGCCCAACCCCGGCCAGATCGTCGAACGCCTGCAGCTGGATTTCGGCCAACGTTACGCCGCCGGTGAATCAGCCCGCGCAATCAAGTCCGACCCGCGCTTTATCGAAACCCGTGAACATGTGCTGGGCAAAGTGTTCTCCCAACGGCAGGTGCACGCATGAGCAGCTACGAACTTCCCGCCACGGCCAGCAAGGCGGTGGCACCTGTCGTTATTCCGGTACGCCGCAGCCTGAGCACGCGTTGGATCAGCGTGCTGACCCTGGTGGCCTTGCTCGCCCTCTGGTGGGCCGTCACCGCCACCGGTTTGATCGAACCTCTGTTCCTGCCGCCACCATCGGCAGTGTTGCAAAAAGGCTGGCTGCTGGCGACCACCGGCTACATGGATTCCACCTTGTGGCAGCACCTGGGCGCGAGCTTGAGCCGCATCGGCCTGGGCCTGGGCTTTGCGGTGCTGACCGCCGTGCCGGTGGGGATTGCCATCGGAGCCAACCGCATTGCCCAAGGCGTTTTCGATCCGCTGATCGAGTTCTACCGGCCAATTCCGCCGCTGGCCTACCTGCCGCTGATCGTGATCTGGTGCGGCATTGGCGAGCTGTCCAAGGTGCTGCTGATTTACCTGGCGATTTTCGCCCCGATTGCCATCGCCACCGCCACTGGGGTGCGCACCGTCGACCCGGCCAAATTGCGCGCGGCGCAGTCGTTGGGCGCTACCCGCGCGCAACTGATTCGCCATGTGATCCTGCCCAGCGCCCTGCCCGATATCCTCACAGGTGTGCGCATCGGCCTGGGCGTGGGCTGGTCGACCCTGGTGGCGGCCGAGTTGATTGCCGCCACCAGCGGCCTGGGGTTCATGGTGCAGTCGGCGGCGCAGTTTCTGGTCACCGATGTGGTGGTGCTGGGCATCCTGGTGATCGCCCTGATCGCCTTCGCCATGGAAATGGGCCTGCGCGCCCTGCAGCGTAAATTAGTGCCCTGGCATGGCCAGGCACACTGAGTGAAGAATCCACAATGAGCAGCCTGACCGTTACCCCATTAAGCACCGCCCTGGGCGCCCAGATCAGTGGCGTCGACATCGCTCAGCCGCTGAACCCTGAACAGCGCGACGCCATTGAACAGGCGTTGCTCGACTATTCGGTGCTGTTCTTCCGTGACCAGCCGATCACCCCTGCGCAACAGGCACGGTTCGCGGCAAACTTTGGCGACCTGCACATCCATCCGATCTACCCCAACGTGCCGGAACAGCCCGAAGTGCTGATCCTCGACACCGCCGTCACGGATGTGCGTGATAACGCGGTGTGGCATACCGACGTGACCTTCCTGCCCACGCCGGCCCTGGGCGCTGTGCTCAGCGCCAAGCTGCTGCCAGCCTTCGGCGGCGATACCTTGTGGGCCAGTGGGATTGCGGCGTATGAGGCATTGTCCGAGCCGTTAAAGCGCATGCTCGATGGCCTCACCGCCACACACGATTTCACCAAGTCGTTCCCGCTGGAGCGCTTTGGCAACACCGCCGAAGACCTTGCGCGCTGGGAAGCGACCCGCAAGAAAAACCCGCCGCTATCGCACCCAGTCGTGCGCACGCATCCGGTGAGTGGGCGTAAATCGCTGTTCGTCAGCGACGGATTCACCACCCGAATCAATGAACTGGAACCGGCCGAAAGCGAGGCCATTCTCAAGCTGCTGTTCGCCCACGCCACCCGCCCGGAATTCACCATTCGCTGGCGCTGGCACGAGAATGATGTGGCGTTCTGGGATAACCGCGTCACCCAGCATTACGCCGTGGATGACTACCGGCCGCAGCGGCGGGTGATGCACCGGGCGACGATTCTTGGGGATGTGCCGTTCTGACGCTTGGCGACAGATCGTTCCCACGCTCTGCGTGGGAACGCCTCCTGTGACGCTCTGCGTCACGACTTTAAAGCGGACGCCGAGCGTCCGGGGCTGCATTCCCACGCAGAGCGTGGGAACGGTCACCCAGTGGTGTAAGGTTATTCAGCAGTGGACGGTTTTTCCCACAGGTTGATCCCACCTTCCTGCGCAAACCGATCAATCTCCGCCAGTTCTTCAGCACTGAAGCTCAAGTTCTTCAACGCCCCGACGTTCTCGATAATCTGCTCCGGCCGGCTTGCGCCGATCAGCGCACTGGTTACCCGCGGATCACGTAATGTCCACGCCAACGCCAACTGGGCCAGGCTCTGGCCACGGCGTTTGGCGATTTCATTCAGGCCGCGTACATGGGCGATGTTGGCTTCGGACAGGTGCTGGGCCTGCAACGAGCCACCACCCGGACGATTGACCCGCGCATCGGCCGGTACGCCATTGAGGTATTTATCGGTCAACAAACCCTGGGCCAGCGGCGTGAAAGCGATCACCCCGGCGCCGAGTTCTTCAGTGGTCTCCAGCAGGTCTTTTTCCACCCAACGGTTGAGCAGGTTATAGGCCGGCTGGTGGATCAACAGCGGCACTTTCCACTCTTTGAGCAGCGCCGCCATTTCGCGGGTTTTTACCCCGGAGTAAGACGAGATACCGATGTACAACGCCTTGCCTTGCTGCACGGCGGTGGCCAGGGCGCTGGCGGTCTCTTCCAGAGGCGTGTCGGGGTCGAAGCGGTGCGAGTAGAAGATATCCACATAATCGACGCCCAGGCGTTGCAGGCTCTGGTCCAGGCTCGCCAATACGTATTTACGCGAACCGCCACCCTGGCCGTAAGGACCGGGCCACATGTCCCAACCGGCTTTGCTGGAAATGATCAATTCGTCGCGGTAGTGCTTGAAGTCTTCACGCAGCAACCGGCCGAAGTTGATCTCGGCGCTGCCGTAAGGCGGGCCGTAGTTGTTGGCCAGGTCGAAGTGGTTGATACCCAGGTCGAACGCCGTGCGCAGCAATGCGCGCTGGGTGTCGATCGGGGTGCTGTCACCAAAGTTGTGCCACAACCCCAGGGACAGGGCTGGTAGCACCAATCCACTGCGGCCTACGCGGCGATAGGGAATAGATTCATAGCGGTTTTCGGCAGCAATGTACGTCATCGAATCCTCTCTTGATCTAGGGCAAATAAGGCCCGGGAATAGGCATATTCCCGGGCCTTTTAAGCAGCTGAATCGCTTAAGTCTGCCTCTTCCTTTTACAGCAAAGAGCTACTTGAGAGGAACGCTATCAGCGCACCATGTGCAAGAACTGCAGATGGCGCTCGTACTGGTCGAGGATGTCATTGATGATCTGCTCCTTGGTGTAGCCCACCAGGTCATAGTCCTGGCTGCCCTCACTCAAGTGCACTTCGGCCCGATAGTAGCGGCGGTTGTTGATCTCTTTCTTGCCGATGCCGCCCAAGGCGAACGACGGCGTGAAGTAGCCACGCATCTGCACCTGGTAGATGAACGGACGTTCTTCGCCATGGCCGATTTCGAGGCTGACACTGTCGTTGGACGGGTCGGGCTGGGTCACCACCGTAAGGCCCTTCTCGACAAACACGGCGGTCACTTCTTCAATCGCGGGGCGCACCGTGGTGTCGAGGAAACGGTACACCTCGTCACGCGACGGAAAATGCACGGCCTGGCTCAAGCGCTGGCGCCAGCCGCCTCGACCTTTGCGTGAAGCCGATATCGGCGCCAGGGAATGCAACTGCGCAATCTGCTTTTGCGACTCCAGGTAGAACGCCTTGTGCAGCCCCCACATCATCAGCAGCAGGATCAGCGAGAACGGCAGCGAGGTCAGTACCACCGCAGACTTGAGCGAGTCGATACTGCCAGCGAACAGCAACGCACTGGTGACCAGGGCGGTCATCGCGCCCCAGAACACACGCAGCCACTTCGGCCCGTCTTCATCCGCGTTGCCGCCTTTGGACGAGAGGGTGGAGAGCACCACAGTGCCGGAGTCAGCCGAGGTCACGAAGAATACAAAGCTGATGAACACCGTGACCGCGATCACGGTCTTGCTCCACGGGTAGGTTTCCAGCAGCAGGTAGAGGCTCATCGATGGGTCATCGATAGCCGACTGGCCCAGTGCAGCCATGCCATGGTTGAGCACCTGGTCGATGGCGCTGTTACCGAAGATCGACATCCACGCCAGGGTGAAGCCCAGCGGAATCAGCAGCACGCCAAACACGAATTCGCGGATGGTACGACCACGGGAAATGCGCGCGATAAACAGGCCCACGAACGGCGACCATGCGATCCACCAGGCCCAGTAGAACACCGTCCAGCCGCCCAGCCAGTCGCTCGGCTCGTTGTAGGCGTACACATCAAAACTTTTGGTGGGCAACGCGCCCAAATAGTCACCGATGTTCTGGATCAGGGTGTTGAGCAGCTGCTGGGTAGGCCCGGCGAACAACACGAACAGCAGCAGCGCACAGGCCAGCAGCATGTTGATGTCGGACATCACCCGCACGCCTTTGTCGACGCCGGCCACGGCCACGATGATCGCCGCGCCCATCATCAGGGTGATCAGGCCCACCTGGATCCACTGGGTATGGGCAATGCCAAACAGGTAGTCCAGGCCAGAGTTGAGGTGCAGTACGCCAAAGCCCATGTCGGCGCCCAGGCCGAACACCGTGGCAATGATGCCAAAGCCATCCACGGCGTAACCGATAGGGCCATTGATGCGCTTGCCGATCAGCGGGTACAGCGCCGAGCGCAACGCCAGCGGCAGGTTATGCCGGTAGGCGAAATACGCCAGGGCCATGCCGACAAACGCGAACACGCCCCAGCCATGCAGGCCCCAGTGCAGGAACAACACCTGCATGGCCTGGCGCGCCGCATCGGCGTTCATTGCTTCGCCCTGGGGCGGCTGCACCAGGTGCGTCAACGGCTCCGAGACGCAGAAGAAAAACAGCGTGATGCTGATCCCGGCGGCGAACAACATGCCGGCCCAGGACAGGTAACTGAATTCGGGCTCGTCGTGGTCGGCACCGAGTTTTATCTTGCCGTAGCCCGATAGCGCGGTGACCACCACGAAGACCAGATACAGCGTCATCGCCAGCATGTAGTACCAGCCGACTGTGTTGGCCGCCCAGTTTTGCGCCGCCAGCAGCCAGGCACCGGCCTGTTGCGGGATAGCGATGACCGTGATGCCAAACAGCAGGATGACGGTGGCGGCAAAATAGAAAACGGGCGCATTCATGCGCACCATGCCGCTGGAAGGGGTGGACGATGCACTCATGAACGATGCACCTCAAGGTTGCGGGATATGGCTGTAAAAAACGGACTCAGCAAAGGTAAGCCTCCTGTTGTGAGCGGGCAGCGAACCACCGGTTTAACTTGAACGAACGTTCAAGTTAAACATGAATAGGCGGTCTGGGACTAATCTCGGGGCTGAGTGGTAGGTGTTTCCTACACTAGCTCAGGGATTGGTATGACGCGTGGAGGAGACGAATCGTTCAGCAACCCGACGGTGAAATACATACGAAATGTGGGAGCTGGCTTGCCTGCGATAGCGCTGGGTCAGCCACCCATCTGTTGACTGATACACCGCTATCGCAGGCAAGCCAGCTCCCACACTGACCGGCGTTTGGCTCAGGTATTACTTCTGCGCCCCATCATCATGCTGCAAATTCGCCTGGGTGATATTCGCCCCGGCCGGCACGCTGCGGGTCAGCCACACATTGCCGCCGATGGTCGAACCCTGGCCAATGGTGATCCGCCCCAGGATCGTCGCCCCGGCGTAAATCACCACATCATCTTCAACAATAGGGTGACGCGGGTGGCCTTTCTGCAATTGCCCATCTTCATCCGCCGGAAAGCGTTTGGCGCCCAGTGTCACGGCCTGGTAGATGCGCGCCCGCTCGCCGATGATCGCGGTCTCGCCAATCACCACGCCTGTGCCGTGGTCGATAAAGAAACTCGGGCCGATCTGTGCGCCGGGGTGGATATCAATGCCGGTGGCCGAGTGGGCGATTTCCGCACTGATCCGCGCCAGCAACGGCAGGCCGGCGCGGTACAGGTGGTGGGCCAGGCGGTGGTGGATCACCGCCAGGATGCCCGGGTAGCACAACAGCACCTCATCCACACTGCGTGCGGCCGGGTCGCCGTGGTAGGCGGCCAGTACGTCGGTGTCCAGCAGGCTGCGCAAGGATGGCAACGCCAGGGCGAAATCCTGGATCAGGCGAATGGCGTGGGCGTTGACTTCGCTGTCGTCCTCACCGCTCTGGCGCGCGGCATAGCGCAACTCCAGGCGCGCCTGGGCGAGCAAGGCGTTGAGCGCGACGTCGAGGGTATGGCCCACGTAGAAGTCTTCGCTTTCTTCGCGCAGGTCCGCCGGGCCCAGGCGCATCGGAAACAGGGCGCCGCACAAGGCCTCAAGAATCTGTGCCACCGCCTCGCGGGACGGCAACTCGCGGCCACCATGCTCGCCACTCAAGCGCCCATTGCGCGTTCGCCACTGGTCGCGGGCGCCGCGCAGTTGGCTGACGATGGTCTGCAATTGCCAATGACTGGAACGCTCACTCACGGTATTCACTCCTGACGAAATGGCCATCACTTTACGGTATGCACCCAGGCAGCTCTTAAGAACCAATGGTGTGAGCATAAGAACATTTCGTCATAAGCGATTGACGGTTGCCCGATGAAAAGTGCCTGCCTATAGTCCCCCAATCACTCAGCCACCGTGCGTAACCATGATCAAACAACAGCTCGACCGTTTTAACCGTCTGGAACTACTGGGCAGTGCCACGGCCCTGGAAAAACTCGAGCGGCTGTCGGCTTGGCTGGGCAGGGACATCTACGTCAAACGCGATGACACCACGCCGCTGGCCATGGGCGGCAACAAGCTGCGCAAACTCGAATACCTGGCCGCCGACGCCATCGCCCAGGGCGCCGACACCCTGGTCACCGCCGGCGCGATCCAGTCCAACCATGTTCGCCAGACCGCCGCGCTCGCCGCCAGGCTTGGCCTGGGCTGTGTTGCCCTGCTGGAAAACCCTACCGGCACCGACGACCCCAACTACCTGGGCAACGGCAATCGCCTGCTGCTGGAGCTGTTCGACGCCAAAGTGGAGTTGGTGGAAAACCTCGACAACGCCGACGACCAACTCAACGCCCTCGCCGACCGCCTGCGCAGTAACGGCAAGAAGCCGTACCTGGTGCCTATCGGCGGTTCCAATGCACTCGGCGCGCTGGGCTACGTGCGCGCCGGGCTGGAGTTGGCCGCGCAGATTGAAGACAGCGGCATTCAATTCCCCGCCGTGGTGCTCGCCTCTGGCAGTGCGGGTACCCACAGCGGCCTGGCCCTGGCCTTGAGCGAAGCACTGCCGCAGCTGCCAGTGATCGGCATCACGGTGTCGCGCTCCGAGCAAGCGCAATTCCCGAAAGTGCAGGGCCTGGCCGAACGCACTGCCGAGTTGCTCGGTGTGGCTATCCCCGACGCCTTCAAGGTCACCCTGTGGGACGAGTATTTCGGGCCGCGGTATGGCGAGCCAAACGCTGGCACCCTCTCGGCGATCAAACTTTTGGCCAGCCAGGAAGGTCTGTTGCTGGACCCGGTGTATACCGGCAAGGCCATGGCCGGTTTGCTCGACGGCATCGGGCGCCAGCGCTTTGAAGAGGGGCCGATCATTTTCCTGCATACCGGTGGCGCGCCGGCATTGTTTGCCTATGACTCAGTATTCAACTGATTGAATACTGTCGATGTGGGAGCTGTACATATTTCTAAAAAGAATATGAAATGGTGTTTTTATTATTTTCAAGACTTAAAAACCCACCTTATCATCGCGCCGAAGGCGAAGACGCGCTTCGCGCTTTAGGGCAGGATACGACTACCGCGTCACCTGCTTCGCTCACCATAAAAAACACAGGGGCTCTCCATGACTATTTCTGCATTTCGTCGCACGCTGTTGGTTGGCACTTTGGGCCTCGCGCTTGGCGCTGGCTGGTTGGGCCAGGCGGTTGCCGGCGAGCAATTGAACACCATCAAGAAGGCCGGCGAGATCAAGATCGGCCTGGAAGGCACCTACCCGCCGTTCAGCTTTGTCGATGAAAGCGGCAAGCTCAGCGGTTTCGAAGTGGAACTGTCCGAGGCGCTGGCCAAGGAGCTGGGTGTCAAGGTCAAGCTGCAAGCCACCCCTTGGGACGGCATCCTCGCCGCGCTGGAATCCAAGCGCCTGGACGCCGTGGTCAACCAGGTGACCATCTCCGAAGAGCGCAAGAAAAAGTACGATTTCTCCAAGCCTTACACCGTGTCCGGCATCCAGGCGCTGGTGCTGAAAAAGAACGTCGACTCGATCAAGAAAGCCGACGACCTGGCCGGCAAGAAAGTCGGTGTGGGCCTGGGCACCAACTACGAACAATGGCTCAAGGACAACCAACCAAAAGCCATTATCAAGACCTACAACGACGACCCGACCAAGTTCCAGGACCTGCGCATCGGCCGTATCGACGCCATCCTGATCGACCGCCTGGCCGCCCTGGAATACGCCAAGAAAGCCCCCGACACCGCCGCTGCCGGCGACGCCTTCTCCCGTCAGGAATCCGGTATCGCCCTGCGCAAAGGTGAGCCCGAGCTGCTCGATGCGGTGAACAAGGCTCTGGACAAACTGCGCGCCGACGGCACGTTGAAGACGCTGTCCGAGAAGTACTTCAACGCTGACGTCACGCAATAATGGAAGCAGGTTTCCAACTCGCGCTGGACTCCGCGCCCTTTCTGCTCAAGGGCGCGTACTACACGGTAATCCTCAGCCTGGGCGGGATGTTTTTCGGCCTGCTGCTGGGCTTCGGCCTGGCCTTGATGCGCCTCTCGCGCTTCAAGTTCTTGAGCTGGACCGCCCGGGTCTACGTGTCGTTCTTTCGCGGCACGCCGTTACTGGTGCAGCTGTTCCTGATCTACTACGGCTTGCCACAAGTGGGCATCGAGCTGGACCCGATCCCGGCCGCCATGATCGGCTTTTCGCTGAACATGGCTGCCTATGCGTGTGAAATCCTGCGGGCCGCCATCGCCTCCATCGAGCGTGGCCAGTGGGAAGCTGCTGCCAGTATCGGTATGACCCGTGCGCAGACGTTGCGCAGGGCCATCCTGCCCCAGGCGATGCGCACGGCGTTGCCGCCTTTGGGCAACAGCTTTATTTCACTGGTCAAGGACACGGCGCTGGCCGCCACCATCCAGGTGCCCGAGCTGTTCCGCCAGGCCCAACTGGTGTCGGCACGTACCTTCGAAATTTTCACCATGTATCTGTCCGCGGCCCTGATCTACTGGATCCTGGCGAGCATCCTGGCGCATCTGCAAAATCGTCTGGAAGACCGGGTCAACCGGCATGACCTGGAGTCTTGAAGCATGATCGTGGTTGAAAAACTGACCAAGCAATTCAACGGCCAGGTGGTGCTCAACGGCATCGACCTGGAGGTCAAGGAAGGCGAAGTGGTCGCCATCATCGGCCCCAGCGGTTCGGGCAAGACCACCTTCCTGCGCTGCCTGAACTTCCTCGAAGAACCCACCAGCGGCCGTATCAAGGTGGGTGACATCGAGATCGACAGCAGCAGGCCGCTCAACCAGCAACAGGGCCTGGTGCGGCGCCTGCGCCAGCATGTGGGCTTTGTGTTCCAGAACTTCAACCTGTTTCCCCACCGCACCGCGCTGGAAAACGTCATCGAAGGCCCGATTGTGGTCAAGAAGATGCCACGGGAAGCGGCGGCCGAACTGGGGCGCAAGCTGTTGGCCAGGGTCGGCCTGGCGGGCAAGGAAGCGTCGTACCCACGGCGGCTGTCCGGCGGCCAGCAACAGCGTGTGGCGATTGCTCGCGCATTGGCCATGGAGCCGGAGGTGATCCTGTTCGACGAACCCACCTCGGCCCTCGACCCGGAACTGGTGGGCGAAGTCCTGGCGACCATTCGCAGCCTGGCCGAAGAAAACCGCACCATGGTCATCGTCACCCACGAGATGAGCTTTGCCCGTGATGTGGCCAACCGGGTGATCTTTTTCGACAAGGGCGTGATCGTCGAACAGGGCGAAGCCAAGGCGCTGTTTGCCAACCCCAGGGAAGAACGTACCAAGCAGTTCCTGAGCAAATTCCTCGCCCACTGACGCCTCCCAGTGTAGGAGCGAGCTTGCTCGCGAAGAACGTTAACGATAACGCGGTGAATCAGATTGACCGAGTTGCCTGGGCGTTCTTCGCGAGCAAGCTCGCTCCTACAACGGGTTGCAGGTTGAGCGTGTAAAAGCCCCCGTCGCAAGCGCCTTAAAATCCCCCTCCCCGTCAGACCCGTCTGAATCTCGCCAAACCCGCCGTTTAGCCCTTTGCCTCCATTGACGCTCCTTGGCCAACCCTCTTATCTAGCGCCTTGAGGATTGGATCCTATCCCGGCTACTGACTGAATCGTGCCTTTCGAACCCCCTTGCGCCTGTGCGTCCAGGTTTCGGAACGATTGCTGCTGGCTGCATCAAGGAGATTACTTATGACACACACTCAAACCCCGGCCACGCTCAGTGCCCCAAGGCTTCCCCAGGCTATTGGAAACGGCATCAGCGCCCTGGCCTCCGCCCACTTGCAGGTCGATATTTCACCCTACCCGAGCATGGAAGAAGGCGACCTGATCGAACTGTTCTGGAACAACTGCTTCGCCGCCTCGCGCAAGGTGACGGCCTGCAGGATCGGCACGTGTACCCACTTATGCGTACCGCAGAGCTTTGTGCAGGACGGACCGGCACGCGTCCATTACCAGGTCTTGCAGATCGGCCATGGCCCGATGCGCTCGGCGGTGACGCTGGTGCGGGTCAAGACCAGCTATCCGGGCGGTCAGCCTTCGCCGCGCCTGAACCCTGAAGGCGACACTGAAAACCAGAATCTGGCGCCCGTGAACTTGCCCGAGACGATTCGCCGCCACGGCGTCAACAGCAGCCAGGTAAGGCGCGGCATTCCGCTGACCATCGAGCCTTACCTGAACATGAGCACGGGCGATGCCATTACGTTGCGCTGGGGCGATGTACGCTTGGACCTGCCCCGCATCCAAGCCAACAGCGTCGGCCTGGCGGTGCAGGTGTGGGTGCCGCCCCACGTGATTGTCGAAGCCGGCGACGACTGCCGGTTGGAAGTCACCTACTGCATTCTCGACCGCGTGGGTAACAACTCCCGCTGGGCGCCCGCCCGCACGCTGCGCATCGCCGCCTGCACACCGCCCCGCCCTGCCTCGCCCGCACCGGGCTATCAACCGCGTCGCTTCGGTTCACCCTGTGAACCGGGGTGACAGCCCTTCTATGCATATTCCTAAAAGTTAGTTTATTTAAATAATTAACACGCTTAGGGTATATGCACCGGACCACCGGACATTCCTGATTTTTCTGTTTATTTCATTGAATGCGAGTTCGGTATGGTCAGAATTACCCCGGTGCGCAACGCCAGGGCATTGCGTGCAGCCAAGGAGCGGCGCTGATGTCTAACTTGGCTCTAACACCCCCCCAGAGTGATCTGGACGTAGCCCCCCTGCTGTTGCCCGCCACGGTGTTGCGCAACGACGCCCAGGCACTGAGTGCAGCCCACGAACTGGCCCAGGCTGCACGCCTGCACGCCGCCCAGCGCGACCAGCAACGCAAACTGCCCTGGGCGCAGCTCGAACAGTTCACCCGCAGCGGCTTGGGCAGTATTTCCATTCCCCGTGAATACGGCGGCCCACAGGTGTCGTTTGTGACCCTGGCCGAAGTCTTCGCGATCATCAGCGCAGCCGACCCGGCACTCGGGCAGATCCCGCAGAACCATTTCGGCATCTTGTACGTATTGCAGGGCACCGCGACCGAGCGTCAGAAAAAGCAGCTGTTCCAGAGCGTGCTCGACGGCTGGCGCATCGGCAACGGCGGCCCGGAACGCGGCACCAAAAATACCCTGGAGCTCAAGGCACGCATTACGGCCGAAGGTGATGGGTACGTGGTCAGCGGCCAGAAGTTCTACTCCACCGGCGCACTGTTTGCTCACTGGGTCGCCATAAAAGCGTTGAACGATGACGGCAAGCAAGTCATGGCCTTCGTGCGGCGCGGCAGCGAGGGGCTGCGCATCGTCGATGACTGGTCGGGCTTTGGCCAACGCACCACCGCCAGCGGTACCGTCTTGCTTGATCGCGTGGCCGTGGAGCCGGAACTGGTCATCGACAACTGGCGCCTGGGCGAAAGCCCGAATATCCAGGGGGCCGTGTCGCAACTGATCCAGGCCGCCATCGACGCTGGCATCGCCCGAGGCGCCCTCGACGATGCCATTGCCTTCGTGCGTGAACGCTCACGCCCGTGGATCGACGCCAAGGTCGAACGGGCCAGCGACGACCTGTATGTGATCGCTGATATCGGCAAGTTGAAGATCGAACTGCACGCCGCCGAAGCCCTGCTGCGCAAGGCCGGCCAGGTGCTTGACCAGGTCAGCGCCGCACCGATCACCGCGCAGTCCGCCGCCCACGCCTCGATTGCCGTGGCCGAGGCCAAGGTGCTGACCACCGAAGTGGCGTTACAAGTCACCGAGAAGCTCTTTGAACTGGCCGGCAGCCGCGCCACCCTGGCCGAATTCAACCTTGACCGTCACTGGCGCAACGCCCGGGTGCACACCCTGCACGACCCGGTGCGCTGGAAGTACCACGCCATCGGCGCCTATCGGCTCAACGGCACCTTGCCGGCTCGTCATTCGTGGATTTAACCAACCAGAACACTTTTTCCACGAGCTTCTGGAGAAACTCATGACCCTTTCTCACCCCGTCGCGGTCATCACCAGCGACGAACAAGCGCTTATTGTCGCCAGCGATCTTGCTGAAGACTTGCGCCGCAACAGCGCCCAACGCGACCGCGAACGCCGCCTGCCATTGCCCGAACTGGACGTGTTTTCCCGCTCTGGCCTGTGGGGCATCAGCGTGCCCAAGGCCTACGGTGGCGCGGGCGTGTCCAACGTCACCCTGGCCAAGGTCATCGCACTGATCGCCCAGGCCGATGGCTCGTTGGGCCAGATTCCGCAAAACCATTTCTATGCCCTCGAAGTACTGCGCGTGAACGGCAGCCCCGAACAGCAGCAACGCCTGTACGCCGAGGTGTTGGCCGGCCAACGCTTTGGCAACGCCTTGGCGGAGCTGGGCACCAAGACCGCCCACGACCGCATTACCAGCCTCACCCGCGACGGCGACGGTTTTCGCATCAACGGGCGCAAGTTCTACGCCACCGGCGCGATCTACGCCCAGCGCATCCCCACTTCGGTGGTGGATGCAAATGGCGTGCAGCAACTGGCCTTCGTACCGCGTGACAGCGAGGGACTGACGGTGATCGACGACTGGAGCGGCTTCGGCCAGCGCACTACCGGCAGCGGCTCGGTAGTGTTCGACAACGTGTGGGTCGCGGCGCAAGACGTGGTGCCGTTCCAGAGCGCTTTCGAACGCCCGACCACCGTCGGCCCGCTGGCGCAGATCCTCCACGCAGCCATCGACACCGGCATCGCCCGCGCGGCCTTTGAGGACGCCTTGCATTTTGTGCGCACCAAGACCCGCCCATGGATCGACGCCGACAACGACAAGGCCACCGAAGACCCGCTGACACTCAAGAGCTTCGGCCACCTGAGCAGCCGGCTGCACGCCGCCGAAGCCTTGCTGGAACGCTCGGGTGAATTCCTCGACCGCGCCCAGGCCGACAGCAATGCCCAGACCGTCGCCGCAGCCTCCATCGCCGTTGCCGAAGTACGCGCTCTGAGCACCGAGATCTCCCTGGCGGCCGGCAGCACCCTGTTCGAACTGGCTGGCAGCCAGGCGACCCTGGCCGAACACGGCCTGGACCGCCACTGGCGCAACGCCCGGGTGCACACCCTGCACGACCCGGTGCGCTGGAAATACCATGCGGTTGGCAACTACTACCTCAACGATGAAAACCCGCCGCTGCGGGGGACCATCTGATGAGCAAAAAAAAGATCCTGCTCAATGCTTTCAACATGAACTGCATCGGGCACATCAATCACGGTTTGTGGGCTCATCCACGAGACAACTCGACCGAGTACAAGACCCTCGAATACTGGACTGAACTGGCGAAGATCCTTGAACGCGGGTTGTTCGACGGTTTGTTCATCGCTGATATCGTCGGCGTGTATGACGTCTATCAGGACTCCATTGACGTGCCCCTCAAGGAGTCGATCCAGCTACCGGTCAACGACCCGCTGCTGCTGGTGTCGGCCATGGCCGCCGTCACCCAGCACCTTGGCTTCGGCCTTACCGCCAACCTCACCTATGAGCCGCCGTACCTGTTCGCACGGCGCATGTCGACGCTGGATCACCTGAGCCGTGGCCGGGTGGGTTGGAACATTGTCACCGGCTACCTCGACAGCGCCGCCAAGGCCATGGGCCTTACCGAACAGGTCGAGCATGACCAGCGCTACGACCAGGCCGATGAATACCTGCAGGTGTTGTACAAGCTCTGGGAAGGCAGCTGGGAAGACGACGCGGTGCGCAACGATCGCCAAGCGCGGGTGTATGCGCAACCGGGCAAGGTGCACAAGGTAGAGCACCACGGCGAGTTCTATCAGGTGGAGGGTTACCACCTGTGCGAGCCCTCGCCGCAGCGCACGCCGGTGCTGTTCCAGGCCGGCAGTTCCGAGCGCGGCTTGCTGTTCGCCGGGCGGCATGCCGAGTGCGTGTTTATCAGCGGGCAGAACAAGGCCGCGACCAAGCGCCAGGTGGACAAGGTGCGCGCCAGCGCAGTGGAGGCTGGGCGCAACCCGGACGACATCAAGGTGTTCATGGGCCTGAACGTCATCGTTGGCGCCACTGAAGCGTTGGCCTGGAACAAGCACGCCGAGTACCTCAGCTACGCCAGCGCGGAAGCCGGCGTGGCGCACTTCTCGGCCTCGACCGGGATTGATTTTGCCCAGTACGCGTTGGACGAACCGATCCAGTATGTCAAAAGCAACGCGATCCAGTCGGCCACCCAGAACCTGCAGAACAACGACTGGACCCGGCGCAAATTGCTTGAACAGCACGCCTTGGGCGGGCGCTATATCACCCTGGTGGGCTCGCCTGAACAGGTGGCCGATGAGCTGGAATCCTGGATCAGTGAAACCGGGCTGGATGGTTTCAACCTGACGCGCATTGTGACGCCGGAGAGCTATGTGGATTTCATTGAGCTGGTGATACCGGAGCTACAACGACGGGGCTCGTACAAGACGGAATATGCGCAGGGAACGCTGCGGGAAAAAGTCTTCCACGACACGGCTCGCTTACCCAACCAACACACCGGCTCTACCTACCGCCACATTGTTTGATCGTTCCCACGCTCCGCGTGGGAATGCCTCTTGGACGCTCTGCGTTCGCTTGTGGGACGCGGAGCGTCCCTGGCGGCATTACCACGCGGAGCGTGGGAACGATCTCGCTACCTAAGACCTTATGACTGGAAAACCACTATGAAAAAGACATTCCTAAACCACCCAGTCAAAGCACTGGCCCTGGCCTTCGGCTTATTCAGCTCGGCGGTATTTGCCGCCGACGCCCCGCTGAAAATCGGCACCACCGCTGCCTTCGCCATTCCGCTGGAAGCCGCCGTAGAAGAGGCCGGCAAGCAGGGCCTGAAGGTCGAACTGGTGGAGTTCACCGACTGGATCGCGCCCAACGTCAGCCTCGCCGCCGGCGATATCGACGTGAACTACTTCCAGCACATTCCCTTCCTGGAAAACGCCAAGGCCGCCGCCGGGTTTGACCTGGTGCCGTATGCGCCAGGCATCATCAATAACGTCGGGCTGTATTCGAAAAAGTACAAAAACTTCAACGAGCTGCCCGCAGGCGCCAGCGTGGCGATTGCCAACGACCCGATCAACAGTGGTCGCGGCCTGCAACTGCTGGCCAAGGCCGGGCTGATCACCCTCAAGCCGGGTGTGGGCTACAAGGCCACCGAAGAAGACATCGTCGCCAACCCGAAAAACATCAAGATCCTGCAAGTGGAAGCGGTACAACTGGTGCGCGCCTATGACGACGCCGATCTGGTGCAGGGCTACCCGGCGTACATCCGCCTGTCCAAGACCTTCGATGCCGAGTCGGCACTGTTGTTCGACGGCCTCGATCATCCGGAATACGTGATTCAGTTCGTCATCCAGCCCAAGAGCAAAACCGACCCACGGGTGATCAAGTTCGTCGATATCTACCAACACTCGCCAGTGGTGCGTGCGGCCTTGGACAAGTCCCTCGGCAAGCTCTACCAGGTCGGTTGGGAAGCTAAACCATGAGTGCCGCCAACGCCCGATTGCACGATCTGGCCCCTGCGCCCAGCCACGCCGAACAGACTGAACTGCACCCGGACTTGAACCGCGCCCATGTGCGGTTCATCAACCTGGGCAAAACCTATGACGGCACGGTGCATGCGCTGCAAGGCATTGACCTGGCGATCCAGCGTGGCGAAGTGTTCGGCATCATCGGCCGCAGCGGCGCCGGCAAGTCATCGCTGATCCGCACCATCAACCGCCTGGAACAACCCAGCAGCGGACGGGTGCTGATCGACCAGGTGGACATCGGCAGCTTCGATGAAGACCACCTGGTGGCGCTGCGGCGACGCATCGGCATGATCTTCCAGCACTTCAACCTGATGTCGGCCAAGACCGTGTGGCAGAACGTCGAGTTGCCGCTCAAGGTCGCCGGTGTACCCCAGGCACAACGCGCACGAAAGGTGCATGAACTGCTGGAGCTGGTAGGCCTGCAAGACAAACACAAGGCGTACCCGGCGCAGCTGTCCGGCGGGCAGAAACAGCGCGTCGGCATCGCCCGCGCGCTGGTGCACGACCCCGAGATTCTGCTGTGCGACGAAGCCACCTCGGCCCTCGACCCGGAAACCACCCAGTCGATCCTCGGCCTGCTGCGCGAGATCAACCAGCGCCTGGGCCTGACCATCGTGCTGATCACCCATGAGATGGCGGTGATCCGCGACATCTGCGACCGCGTGGTGGTGCTGGAGCACGGGCGTATCGTCGAGCAGGGCCCGGTGTGGCAGGTGTTTGGCGATCCGCAACATGAGGTCAGCAAGACCCTGCTCGCACCGCTGCAACACGGCTTGCCGCCAGAGTTGCAAAGCCGCCTGCAACCCACGCCCGCCTCGGCCGACGCCGCACTGGTGCTGCGCCTGCAGTTCGCCGGCAGCGACACCCTGGAGCCAGACCTCGCGGCACTGTTCAGTGCCCTCGGCGGCCGTGTGCGTTTACTGCAAGGCGGCGTGGAACGCATCCAGGGGCATGCCTTGGGGCAACTGCTGCTGGCGGTGAATGGATCGCCGCACAACGCCGAAGAACTGCGCAAACGCGCGGCCAATTGGGCACAACAGGTGGAGGTGCTGGGCTATGTGGTTTGATCGTTTAGTGCAGGGCGCCATCGACACCTTGTTGATGGTGGGGGTGTCATCGCTGATCGCGCTGCTGGTGGGCATTCCGCTGGCGGTCTTCCTGGTCACCAGCGACAAGGGCGGCATCTACCAGGCACCGGCCCTTAACCGCGTGCTGGGAGCGTTCGTGAATCTGTTCCGCTCCATTCCGTTTCTGATCCTGATGGTGGCGCTGATCCCGTTCACGCGCCTGATCGTCGGCACCACCTATGGCGTCTGGGCGGCAGTGGTACCGCTAACCATCGCCGCCACACCGTTCTTTGCACGCATCGCCGAAGTCAGCCTGCGCGAGGTCGACCATGGCCTGATCGAAGCCGCGCAGGCCATGGGTTGCCGCCGCTGGCACATCATCTGGCATGTGCTGTTGCCAGAGGCGTTACCCGGCATCGTCGGCGGCTTCACCATCACCCTGGTGACCATGATCAACTCATCGGCCATGGCCGGGGCGATCGGCGCCGGTGGCCTGGGCGATATTGCCTACCGCTATGGCTACCAGCGCTTCGATACGCAGATCATGCTCACGGTGATTGTGCTGCTGGTGGTGCTAGTGGCGGTGATCCAGCTGAGCGGGGACCGATTGGCGCGGGTATTGAACAAGCGCTGACGTCACGGGCACTCATCCAATTGGGCAACGCTGGCACGGGGCACGAAGGTGATGGTTTTTTCCTTGGCCTGCCAGGGCCGCACGATGTAGCTGCCATCCGAGTCGGCCATCACTCGCAGTTTTACGCTGCGCTTGGGGTTGTCGGCGT
The DNA here is from genome assembly GCF_001320835.1 of Pseudomonas sp. NBRC 111138. Classification (NCBI taxonomy): domain Bacteria; kingdom Pseudomonadati; phylum Pseudomonadota; class Gammaproteobacteria; order Pseudomonadales; family Pseudomonadaceae; genus Pseudomonas; species Pseudomonas sp. NBRC 111138. The sequence continues at coordinate 50,586 of NZ_BCBO01000088.1, forward strand.
CTACCAGCGCGCCGGGGACCTTGGCCTCTGCCGCCCAGGTCATCAAGGTACAAACACGCCCTCCCGAGGCGGAGCCTTGCAGCGGCAGGCCACCCAACTTGGCCCCGCTCGCCGGGATCAGCCCGAGTAAAACGATGAGCGCAAAGGCCACCAATGAGGCGAACGCCACCGGGTTTTTCTGGACGCGCATGCGCACCACCAAGCAGGCGGCGCTCCCCTGGATCAGGAACAGCACGGCCATTTCGGCGGCCATGAACGGCGCAAAGAACACGGCGCTGTCGGAGTACTCGCTGAAGGCGCGGGAGACCGGCACCGTCACCATCAGAATGACCACCATTTGAACGACCCCGGCGCCAGCACTGGCCAGCCAGAACTCGCCGGACAACTCACGCAGGGCAACATCGGCGGGACGCGCACGAATGATAATGCCGACATAAGCTACTACCGCCGCCATGATCGCCACGATCCAACTGAGCGTGAGCAACAACCCACTTTCGGCGTTCACGGACAGGTACACGGCGGACATCCAGAACACAAACATCACCAACAGGCTGGCCGCCCAATGTCCCAGTAACCTCCTGTGCTGGGCCGTCTCTTGCGGCGACTGCGGGCTGAGATTGAGTTGATCACTCAGGCGCACACCGGTGCCGTTCAGGCGCGTGAACAAGATGAACGTGGGCACCAGGATCGATGCACCCATCATGCCGATCACAAATACCAACATGGCGAACATAGCCGGCAAGGCAGTGAACGCCGACGCCGACAGGATACTCAGCGGCACCTTTTCCACCTGGATGTACTGGTACAGGTACAGGCCCGCCACCGAGAGAACCCCCACCGTCAGCGGCCAGGCACGCTCATTGAGCCACAACAGGCCATTGCTCAATCTCGTGGCGTATTGGTCGACCTTGTTCGGCGCGGTGTTGTCGCCAACGGGTGAACGTTTTTCCTCTTCCATGGATGTATAACCCTCTGCAAATTAGGGCCGAATCTTACCCACAATTTCCTGTGGCGGTCTGTCGGATGCGCGCACTGCGACCGCCGTGAAGCGCCCTACAGCGGATACACGGTTTTCAACTGATGAATGGGCCGGGGTATAGTCCCCGTACCTCAGCCGCAGCCGTGCGCCATGCCATGAAACTTGCTCCCGACGACCTCAACCAGATCACCTCCACCACCCTGGGCCACTACAACAAGGTGGCCGAAGACTTCCGTGAAGGCACCCGCGATCACGATGTGAGCCAGAACATCGACGCGCTGTTGCGGCATATCCAGGGCACGCCGCCATTCACTGTGCTGGATTTCGGCTGTGGGCCAGGGCGGGATTTGCAGACGTTTACGCGCATGGGGCATATCGCCGTTGGCCTGGATGGCTCCGAGCGTTTTGCGCAGATGGCCCGCGAAGACAGCGGCTGTGAAGTGTTGCAGCAGGACTTTCTCAAGCTGGACCTGCCCGCTGCGCGCTTTGACGGGGTGTTTGCCAATGCGGTGCTGTTTCATATTCCCAGGCAGGAACTGCCGCGCGTGCTCAAAGAGCTGCATGGCGCGTTGAAACCTGGAGGCGTGCTGTTCAGCTCCAACCCTCGGGGCGAGAACCAAGAGGGCTGGAATGGGCCGCGGTATGGCTCTTATCACGACCTGCAGGCGTGGCAGGCCTTGCTGACTGCGGCTGGGTTTGAAGAGCTGGAGCATTACTACCGGCCGGCCGGGTTGCCGCGGGAACAGCAGCCTTGGTTGGCGAGTGTGTGGCGTAAAGTTTAGTGCTGCATCGCCTGTTCCGGCCTCATCGCAGGCAAGCCAGCTCCCACCTTTGGAATGCATTTCACTGTGGGAGCCGGGCTTGCCCGCGATGGCGCCGTAACGGGCAGCGTTATTTCACCTGATACACCACCGGCTCCTCCCCCTCCACAAGCACCGTCACACTGCGCCCGGCATACCCCTGTTTTTCCACCGCCGAGAAATTCGCCACCAGCCGCGTTCCATCGGCGAAGGTGGTTTGCTGCAGCTGTTTGTCCACCGTCAGCCAACGGAAACCAGTCATTTCCTGGGTCGCCAAGCGCTGGTGCAACGGCCGGAAGAAGCGGTCCTGGCGCTGAATAATCGGCAGCCGCGCCTTGAGCGTCGCCGCACTGAGGTGGTACAGCGGCGGCACGTTGTAGAGCAGTTGGGTCAGTTCATTGTCGCCCTGCACATTGCTCAGTTTGAGGCTGTCGAACAGCCAATGATGGGTGGTGATCACCGAGCCGTGGAACACCGCCTGATACAACGGCAGGCGCATCGTCGGTTCGAAATACAGCGTGCGAAACGGCTCCTTCAACGGCACCGATTTGAAGAACACCGCCGGTTGCTCCGTGGGGTACCAGTTGCCTACGAAGTACGGCGACTGCGGGTCCTGGGTCATCTCGCGGTCACCCCAGCCGATCACCGGGGTCTGCATGCCGTGGGCAAACAGGATGCCCTGGGCGGTGATCGCGTTGCCGTCTTCCGAGCCTGTGACCAGCTTCGGCACGGTGTTGATCCAGCGGGAGGCGTCGATATTGCCTTCGGCGTTTTGTGCCTGGGTCATGCTGGCGTTGCTGCGATAGCTGTCGAACAGCATGCTGGTGGCGTAGGCATCGAGAAACCAGGCATTGAAGCCAGCCTTGGCGTGTACCGCCTTCACCCGCGCCTCCAGCAGCGGCCGCACGCAACGCGGGTCGGTGTAATGGCCGGACTTCTGGAAACCGGTTTTCAGCTTGCCGTCTTTCAACACGATCGCGCAGTCGCGATAGGCCTTGGCGCCCAGGTGGGCAGTGGTCCAATCGGGGTTTTCCGTGGCGGACAGGGCCGTTTCATAGGAGTCGTAAGGCGCCATCAGAAAACCGGCTTCCACCCCCGCGCGAATCGCTTCGGGATGCCAGAGGCCACCCTCCCAACCTTCGCCCAAGGTCAGCAACAGACGCTGCAGCCCGGCGTCGCGCAGGGTTTGAATAGTGCTACTGCCCCAGGTTTGCGGGCTGTCACTCAAGGCTCCCGCAAAGTCCACGGCCAGTTCACTGCGCAGCTCGCCATAACGAGCGGCAAGGCGGGTCATGTCTGGCTCTTGCACTTGCCAGGCCTGTCGGGCCTTGGTGTTGATCGCTGCGTTGAGGCCGCGCAGGAGCACGGTTTGCTCATAGCGATTCAAGGGAGTGGACTGCGCCAGCAACTGTGCGCTCTGTTTGTCCATCAGCGTCTTGAGTTCATGACTGCGCAGCCGTTTGATCAGTTTGGGCCAATCACGCACATCGCCCAAAGCCAGCAGGCCGTTGTCCCAGAGGTACACATGGCTGGCGCCCAGCAGCTTCTGGGCTTCGGGTGTTTGCCGCAGCTTGTCCGCCAACGGCTCATAACGGCCCTGCTCCACCAGCCACTGGCGGTAGCGCTTGGCGCCAGCCAACGGGTCGGCATCGCCCAGGGACAGGCGCAGCGTCATCGGCGCGTCGGGCGCCAGCGGGGTGAATTCATGGGCCGCGGAGAGGGCCAGGCCGTTGCCGTCGACTTGCCATTGCAGGCGGTTGTTGTAGGGGTTGGTCAACAGCCAGTTCAACGTGAAGGCACCGTGATCCACGCCCCATAGCGGCAGGCTCAGGTCCTGGGTGGTATTGAGCTCACCCCGCTCCAGCAGAAACGCCTTCCAGATCGCATTGCCGGCAGGCACGTAATGCCCCTCGGCCAAGGGCCAGATCAACCCTCGCCCCACGGCCTCGGCAGGCTGGCGCAGCAGGGCCAGTTCACCGGGCTCGCGGGCGTTGATGGTCAGGGCCAGGTCACGCTGTTGCAGGCGGGCGCTCAGGCGATAGGCGCCGTTGTCCCATTGCCAAGTGGCTTGGTCAGGCGTGTTTTGCAATTGGCTGACGGCATGCGCGGCCACACCGCTGGATGCCTGCACCGAAGCCTGGCCTGCGGGTGTCACGCGCAGCGCCAGGGTGGCGGGGTCGAGTTCGACGCGCCACAAGGCGTTTTCCAGTACGGTGGCGGCGAAGGCAGGCGGTGCAAGGAGCAACGCGCAAAACAGCAAGGTGAAACGCAGGCACTGCATGAGGACCGACCTGGGTTTGGAATGAGGACCAGAGGGTACAACATGCAAGGGTCAGCCAGGACGACGTCGGGATTTTTCAGAAGCTTCACACAGCCTCAGTCAGTTAAGGCTCTTTTGTAGGAGCGAGCTTGCTCGCGAAAAACTCACAGGCGCCGCGTTTACTCAGGAAGCACGCGTTATCGTTGACGTTTTTCGCGAGCAAGCTCGCTCCTACAGAATTAATCCTGTTGTGGCTGATGTTCCTGTTTCGGCTCGCGAATCTTGTACCAGGCCACATACAGCGCCGGCAGAAACAGCAACGTCAGCAACGTCGCAATGATGATCCCGCCAATCATCGCGTAGGCCATCGGCCCCCAGAACACCTCTCGTGCAATCGGGATCATGCCCAGGCTCGCCGCCGCAGCCGTCAGCAGAATCGGTCGACGCCGGTGTTCGGTGGCTTCCACCACCGCATCCCACGGCGTGTAGCCGGCCTCTTCGTACTCGTGGATCTGTGTGACCAGAATCACCGAGTTGCGGATGATGATGCCGATCAGCGCCAGGATCCCCAGAATCGCCACGAAGCCCATGGGCGTGCCCGTGGGGATCAACGCCAGCACCACGCCGATCAGCCCCAGTGGCGCGACGCTGGCCACCAGGAACATCTTCTGCACGCTGTGCAACTGGATCATCAGGAAGGTGGCCATCAGGAACAGCATCAACGGCACCACCTTGGCGATAGGCCCCTGGGCCTTGCCGCTCTCCTCCACGGTACCGCCGGTGGCGACTTTATAGCCCACCGGCAAGCCTTCGCTGAATTTCTCGATGGTCGGCGCCAATTGCTTGACCAGGTCGGTCGGCTGCATCTCATCGCGCACCGCGGCCTTGATGGTAATCGTCGGCTTGCGGTCACGACGCCAGACCAGCGGCTGCTCCAGTTCGTAACGCACCGTAGCAAAGGCCAGCAATGGAATCGAGGTGCCGTTGGGCGTAACGATCTGCAGGTTCTGCAAGGTTTCCGGCGTACCGCGCTCGGCATCCTCGGCGCGGCCGACCACGTTGATCAGGTAGATATCGTCGTGCACCTGGGTCACCGCCGCGCCGCTGACCACGCTGTTCATCAACTGCGCCACGTCTTCCGACGAAAGCCCCAGTTGCCGCGCCTTGTCCTGGGCGATGTCGACGCGCAGCACTTTGCCCGGCTCGTTCCAGTCGTAGATGATCTCGCCCAGGTGGGTGTTCTGATCCAGCAAGGTCGCCAGTTCAATGGCGTGTTTGCGCACCTGGTCGATGTCTTTGCCGGACACGCGGTACTGGATCGGCCGCCCTACCGGCGGGCCCATTTCCAGCGGCTGCACGTAGCTGCCGATACCGACAAAATCATCGCGCAAGCGTTGTTGCAGGCGGGCGATCAGGGCGCCACGCTCTTCCAGGCCCTTGCTCACAATCACCAGTTGCGCGTAGTAGGGGTTTTCCAACTGCTGGTCCAGCGGCAGGTAGAAACGGATCGCGCCCTGGCCGATGTAGGTGCTCCACCGGGCGATGTCCGGGTCGTCCTTGATGATCGCTTCGAGGCGGTCAACGGCCTTGCGCGTCTCGTTGATCGAGGCGTTTTGCGGCAGGTTCAGGTCGACGAGAATTTCCGGACGGTCCGACGACGGGAAGAACTGGTTCTGCACAAATTGCATGGAAAACACCGAGGCCACGAACAGCGCCACGGTGATACCAATCGCCCACCAACGGTTGCGCATGGCCCACAGCATGCCGCCATTGAAGGCACGGCCAATGCGCCCCGGCTCGGCGTTGTGCGGTTTCACATTGGCGCTGAGGATATGCACGCCGATCACCGGCGCAAACAGCACCGCCACCACCCACGACACCAGCATCGCCACGGCAATCACCGCGAACAAGGTAAAGGTGTACTCGCCCGCCGAACTGGCGTTGAGGCCAATCGGCACGAAGCCGGCCACGGTCACCAGCGTGCCGGTGAGCATCGGGAAGGCCGTGGAGGTATAGGCGTATGTCGCCGCCTGTTCCTTGGTTTCGCCTTTTTCCAGGCGCGTGATCATCATCTCCACGGTGATCATCGCGTCATCCACCAGCAGGCCGAGGGCGATGATCAATGCGCCCAGCGACACGCGCTGCATGGTGATGCCGCTGTATTCCATGAACACGAACACCAGCGCCAGCACCAACGGAATCGAGCACGCCACCACCAACCCGGCGCGCATGCCGAGGCTGATAAAGCTCACCACCAGCACGATGATCACCGCCTCGAACAACGCGCTGGTAAACCCGCCGACGGCTTCTTCCACCACTTCGGCCTGGTCGGACACCTTGTGCACGCCGACGCCCACCGGCAGGTCGGCGGTCAGCTCGTCCATGCGCCCGTGCAGGGCCTTGCCGAACGACTGGATATTGCCGCCCTTCTGCATGGCGATGGCCAAGCCTATCGCCGGTTTGCCGTTGAAGCGGAACATCGGCCGCGCCGGGTCCACATAGCCACGGCTGATGTCGGCAATATCCGCCAGCCGGTAGAAACGGTCATTGAGGCGCAGGTTGACGTTGGCCAAGTCTTTCTCCGAGGCGAACTGCCCGGAGGTGCGCACCGAAATCCGCTCCGGCCCAGCCTCGATCACCCCGGCCGGCGTTACCGCATTCTGCGATTGCAGGCTTTGCACGACCTGGCGCTGATCAATCCCCAGGGCCGCGAGTTTGCGCGTGGAGAAATTCAGGTAGATCACTTCGTCCTGCTGGCCGATCATTTCGACCTTGCCCAGCCCCGGTACCGAACGGATTTCGGCGCGCACCTGCTCCACGTAATCACGCAGCTGACGCATCGACAGGCCATCGCCGGTAAAGGCATACACCGAGCCGAACACGTCACCGAATTCATCGTTGAACGACGGCCCCTGCAAACCCTGGGGGAAGGTGCCGCGGATGTCGTCGATCTTCTTGCGAACCTGGTACCAGATCTCCGGGATGGCCTTGGCACTGGTGGTGTCCTTGAGGAACACGAACACTGTGGACTCGCCGGGCCGGGTGTAACTTTTCACGTAGTCGAGGGAGTCGAGTTCCTCGAGTTTTTTCTCGATGCGGTCGGTGACCTGCTTGAGGGTTTCTTCCTGGGTCGCGCCCGGCCAGCGGGTCTGGATCACCATGGTCTTGATGGTGAACGACGGGTCTTCTTCACGGCCCAGGTTCATGTACGAGAACACGCCCATCAGCAGCGCGACGAACATCAGGTACCAGACGAAGGACTGATGCTTGAGGGCCCAGTCGGATAAGTTGAAGCTCCCTTTCATCGCGGGCTGTCCTCGTCGATTTTGACTTTTTGCCCAGGTTTCAGGCTGTTCACGCCGGCGGTGACAATGTGCTCGCCGGGTTTGACGCTGCCATTGAGCAAGGCGCTGTGAGCATCACGGCTGATAACCGTGACCTCGCGGGGTTGCACGGTCTGGCTCTGGGTGTCGAGCAGCCAGATACGGGTCTTGCCGTCGACTTCCTGCAAGGCGCTCAGGGGCAGTTCGATACGCGGGGCGATGGCGGTGCTCAAAGTCACGCTGATTGCCGTGCCCAGGCGGAACGCCGGCGGGGTTTCGGCCAGGCTCAGGCGTGCGCGACGGGTGCGCGTGGCACTTTGGGCCTGAGGCTCGATCTCACGCACCACGGCAGTGGTGTGCACGCTGGGGTCCAGTTGGCCGGCGACGAGGAACACCACATCGGCAGGCAAGCGTTCAGCCAGGCCGGCGGGCAGGTCGATCACCGCTTCCTTGATGTCCGGACGGGCCAGGGTCACCACTTGCTGGCCGGCGCTGACTACTTGGCCGGCCTCGGCATTCCAGGCGGTGACGATGCCGGCATGGTCGGTGCGCAGTTCGGCGTAGTTGAGCTGATCCTTGGCCTGGTTGACCGAAGCACGGGCCTGGTCGAGGGTCGCCTGGGTGGTTTTCAGGTCGGTCTGGGCCACATCCAGCTGGGCCTGGGCGCCGACGCCACGGTTGAACAGCTCCTGTTGCCGCCGAGCGTTGGCCTGGGCGTTGATGAACTGCGCCTGTACGCGCGCCAGGTCGCCCTGGGCAGCGCGCAATTGGTTCTGCTGGTCGGTGGGGTCAAGCACGGCGAGCAGGGCGCCCTTCTCCACTTCGGCGCCGACATCCACAGCGCGACGGGCGATGCGGCCCGGCACACGGAAACCCAGGTTGCTTTCATAGCGGGCCTGGATGGTGCCGGCGAAACGGCCCAGGTTTTCCTGGTCTTCAGCCTTCACTTCCATGGACAGCACCGGGCGTATGGGTTCGGGCGGCGCCTCTTCCTTGGAGCAGGCCATCAGCAACAGGCTGGCGGCGACAATGAGCGTCAATTGCTTCATGGCTGCGCTCCGGGTTGGGCGATCTCGACGACCATGCCGGGGTGCAGCAATTGCCCACCGGCTATCACGACTTTTTCACCGCCTTTGAGGCCCTCGCCGATGATCACTTTGCCGGTGAGGTAGCGCGCCACGGTGACCTTGTGCAACTGCGCCTTGCCTTCGCCGTCCACCAGCCACACGGCTGGCTCGTTGAGGTCTTTGGTCAGCGCTGACCAAGGCAGCTCGATGCTCGCCTTGGCCGGGCCATTGGCGGTGGCGCTGACCACCGACCCCAGTTCCATGCCCTTGGGCAGGCTTTGCAGGGCGATCTTCACTTGGACGGTGCCGGTATTGGCGGCCACGGCGGGCGTGACTTCGCGGACTTTGCCCACGGCCTTGATGCTCGGGTTGTCCAGCAGGCTCACCGTAATCGGCGCGTCGGGCGGCGGCTCCACCAGCAAGGACTCATACACGTTGAACACGGCGTCACGTTCGCCATCGCGGGCGAGGCTGAAGATCGGCACGGTGGCCTGTACCACTTGGCCGACTTCGGCCTGGCGCGCCGTGATGATCCCCGGGGCATCGGCAATCAGCGAGGTGTAGCCCAATTGTTCGCGGGCATTGGCCAACTGCGCCTGGGCGGCGGCCAGGGCACTTTGGCTGCTGCGCAGCGCGGCCTGGGCGGCGTCATATTCGCTGCGGCTGGTATAGCCTTTGGGCAGGAGTTTTTCCTGGCGCACAAAGGCGGCGGCGGTCTGCTTGACCCGCGCCTGTTCGGCCACGACCTGGGCATGGGCCGAATCGACGTTGGTTTGCAGGTCCTTGGGGTCGAGCTTGGCCAGGACTTGCCTGGCTGTGACGCGGTCGCCCACGTCGACCATGCGCTGGATGATCTTGCCGCCCACGCGAAAGGACAGATCGGTTTGCACCCGCGCCTGGATATCACCGGTCAGCGTCACCGCCGCGGCGAAATCCGCCGACTGCACGGTTTGCACGAACACCCGTGAATGCTGCTTGGGCTCGGCTTTGTCCTGGCCACAGCCGCTGAGCAGCGCCAGGAGGCCAAGGCTGAAAATAAATGTCGAGGTGCGACCGCCCATGCAGGCTCCTTTTGCGTGATGCCGACGTTCAAGTGTGTATGCGACTGTGAGCTTAGATCAGGGTTCCTTATCTGCATGGAGGATCCCATACTCCAATGGTTCCCATGCTGACTAAATACACATGCTTAAAACCCTCGCGGTGGCCAATTACCGCTCGATCAACAAATTGGTGGTGCCCCTGGACCGGCTGAACCTGGTGACAGGGCCCAATGGCAGCGGCAAGTCCAACCTGTATCGCGCCCTGCGCCTGCTGGCCGAAACTGCCCAGGGTGGGGTGATCAATGCGCTGGCCCGCGAAGGCGGGCTGGATTCCACATTCTGGGCCGGGCCGGAAAACATCAGCCGGCGCATGCGCAATGGCGAAGTACCGGTGGAGGCCGTGGTCGCCCAAGGCGTCAAACGCTTGCGCCTGGGCTTTGCCGGGGAGGACTTCAGCTACGCCATCTCCCTGGGCATGCCCATCCCGGTTCCCGGCAGCGAGTTCAAACTGGACCCGGAGATTAAAAAGGAATGTATCTGGGCCGGCCCTCTCTATCGCCCGGCCAGCCTGCTGGTTCAGCGCTCGGGACCGATGGTACGCGCCCGTGATGGCCGCGCCTGGGACGTGCTGGCCCAACACACGCCCAACTATCACAGCCTGTTCGATCAGGTCGGCAGCCTGCGCGGTTCGCCGGAAGTGTTGCTGCTGCGCGAAAGCATCCGTGGCTGGCGCTTTTATGATCACTTTCGCAGCGATGTGGATGCGCCGGTACGCCAGCCGCAATTAGGCACGCGCACGCCGGTGCTGCATCACGACGGTCGGGATTTGGCGGCCGCGTTACAGACGATTCGCGAAGTGGGCGATGTCGAGGCGTTGCAGCACGCGGTCAGTGATGCCTTCCCCGGCGCACGGTTGCATATCGAACCGTTGCAGGGCGGACGCTTTGCCATTGAGTTCTATCAGGAAGGCTTACTGCGCCCATTGTCGGCGGCGGAGCTGTCGGACGGCACCCTGCGTTACCTGCTGCTGATCGCAGCACTGCTGACCCCACGCCCGCCGACCATGATGGTGCTGAACGAACCGGAGACCAGCCTGCATCCCGACCTGTTGCCGGCACTGGCGCGCTTGATTATCCAGGCGTCGAAGCAGTGCCAGGTGTGGGTGGTGTCCCATGCCAGCCGCTTGATTGCGGCCTTGCAGCAGGATGAGGGGTGTAATTCGATTGTGTTGGAGAAGGTGTTGGGGGAGACACGGATTGTGGGGCAAGGGATGCTGGATGCGCCGGCCTGGCACTGGCCGGAGTAGGAGCGAGCTTGCTCGCGAAAAACGTCAACGATAACGCAGCGCTATCTGGTAGCCCGCGTTGCCTGTGCGTTCTTCGCGAGCAAGCTCGCTCCTACAAGGACGGGGTGATCAATCAGCCCTGCCACTTACCGCCTTCAACAATCACACTCTCAGGCTTGGTGTCATCGCTCAGTTCTTTTCGCACATATTGGTCATAAAGCTTGAGCAGAAACTTCTCCTCGCCCAACTTCGCCAGCTCGGCATTCACCCAGTCACGCAGCTCGGTATTGCCCTTCTTCACCGCCGGGGCAATCGGCGCTTCATCACCCAGCTTCTCTTCCAACACGCGGTAACCCGGGTTCTGCTTGGCCCAGCTGAACAGCACCAGGTTGTCCTGGGCATAGGCATCACCACGTCCGGCCGACAGAGCTTGCAGCGACTCGGAGTTCTTCTCGAACTTGAGCAGCTTCCAGTCCGGATGGTTCTTGGTCAGCCAGATATCCGCCGTGGTGCCGGTGGTGACGATGGTCGTGCGGGTTGCCAGGTCATCCAGGCTTTTGACGGCGCTGTCATTCGGCACCAGAGCCTGCACCGCGACTTTCAGGTTGGGGTTGGTGAAGTCCACCGCGTCCTTGCGTTCAGGCGTCACGGTCATGTTGGCGAGAATCAGGTCGACCTTGTCGCTTTGCAGGAACGGAATGCGGCTGGCCGGTTCCACGGCGACAAATTCCACCTTGTTTTCGTCGCCCAACAGGTCCTTGGCGAATTGACGGCCGATGTCGGTATCGAAGCCGACATAACGACCCGCTTCGTCCACAAAACCGAATGGCGGCTTGTCGGTAAACACGCCGACAATCAGCTTGTCCCGCGCTTTGATTTTGTCGATGTAGCTCACAGCCGCGGGTTTTACCGGCTCTTCGGCCTTTTTATCGCAGCCGGCCAGCAAGGCGACGGCAAACAGTGGCAGCAGTAACTTTTTCATATCAGCTCCAGTTCCTTGATCTTTTTGGGCAGTGTTGAAACAAAGGAGAACTTCTCCAGGAACTGCTGCGCGCGCGCGGTCTGCGGGTTCGTAAAGAATGCCTCGGGGGTGTTGTGTTCGAGGATGCGACCGGCCTCCATGAACACCACGCGGTCGGCGACGGCGCGGGCGAAGGCCATTTCGTGGGTAACGATCAGCAGGGTCATGCCATCGCGGGCCAGGTCCTGGATCACTTCCAGCACTTCCTTGACCATCTCCGGGTCGAGGGCCGCGGTGACTTCGTCAAACAGCATGACCTGGGGGTTCATGCACAACGAGCGGACGATGGCGATGCGTTGCTGCTGGCCGCCGGAAAGCTGGCGTGGGAAGGCGTCGCGCTTGTCGGCAAGGCCCACGCGCTCCAGCAATTTTTCCGCCTGCTCACGGGCCTCCCGGGGGTCGCGCTTTTGCACTTTGAGCGGGCCGAGCAGGATGTTGTCGAGCACGCTCATGTGCGGGAACAGGTGGTAGCTCTGGAACACCATGCCGATGTCCTGGCGTACCTGGCGCCAGTCGGTGGTTTTATCCAGCAGCTCTTTGCCGGCGAACCGCAGACTGCCGCTGTGTGCCACTTCCAACCCGTTCAAACAACGCAGCAAGGTGCTTTTGCCACAGCCGCTGGGGCCGAGGATCACCACCACTTCGCCGCGTTGCACGCTCAGGTCGATACCCTTGAGCACCTGCGCCTCGCCGAAGAATTTGTTGAAACCCTGGAACTCGATCAATGCGCTCATGCTTGGGCCCAGCGCCGTTCCAGCACCTTGGAGGCGGCTGACAACGGGTAGCAGATAAAGAAGAAAAACAGGAACAGCGCACCGTAGATCAATACCGACTCATAGGTGCGCTCGATGATTTGCTGGCCGACCTTGATCACATCCACCACGCCGATCAGCACCGCCAGGGAGCTAGTCTTGATGATGCGCGTGTACACATTGATGGTCGGCGGCGTCATGCGCTTGAGGGCCTGGGGCAGCAGTACATAGCCGTACAACTGTGGGCCGGACAGGCCAATCGACAAGCCCGCTTCGCGCTGGCCACGGGGCAGCGAATGCAACGCGCCACGCACCACTTCGCCCACCTCGCTGGCGCCCCACAACGACAGCACCAGCACCGCGCACCAGAAACTGGGGATGCTCAGGCCGAAGAAGATCGGCACGCCAAAAAACAGCAGGTACAACCACACCAGTACCGGAATGGCGCGGAACAGTTCCAGGTAGACCCGCAGCACGCCGTTGATCGCTTTGTTATTCAAAGTGCGCAGCACGCCGTAGAGCACGCCGCCAACCGTACTGAAGGCGATGCTCAAAAACGAAATCGACAGGGTTTGCGCAGCGCCCTTGCCCAGTTGCGGCAACGACACCCAGAGCAACTCAAGACCCGAACTGGCCATGTTGGAGCCTCCTTTCCAGGCGGCTGAGCAACAGCGACAACGGCAAGAACAACAGCACGCAAATCAGCGTCAGCACAGCGAGCATTTCGTAGGTTTTGTAGTAGAGGGCGATGTAGCTCTTGGTGGTGTAGAGAATTTCCGGCACCGCCACGGCGGAAACCACCGTGGTTTCCTTGAGCAGAAAGATGAAATTGGCGAACAGCGCCGGCAGGCTGAGGATGCCGGCCTGGGGCAGGATCACATGGCGCAACAGCTGCCAATCGGACAGGCCAATGGACTTGCCCGACTCGATTTGCGCCAGCGGCACCGCTTCCACACCAGCGCGCAGCACCTCGGTGAGATAGGCGCCGCCCAGAAAGGTCATGGTGATGATCGCCGCCCAGAACCCGGAAATATTGAAACCCAGGGCAGGCAGCGCGAAGTAGACGAAGAACAGTTGGATCAACAGCGGCGTGTTACGCGCCAGCTCCACATAGAGCGCCACCAGGCGCGACAGGTAAGGCGTGCGAAACACCAGCAGCGCAGCGTTGATCAGCGCCACCAGCAAGGACGTGGCAATGGCGATCAGGCCGACTTGCAGCGTCACACCCACGGCCTTGAGAAACGCCGGCAGCGTGCTGAGGATAAAAGCGAAATCGAAGGTCATGTGCAGTCCATATCGCCGCATGGGTAATGCCGCGAGCGCAGTCCGTGCTGACGTGGATAACTTCAGCTAGCGCGAACTTTAAAGGTATAAAAATCAAAATTTAAATACCAAAATAGCATATTGATATCACCCAAAAACCTAACCCCTGCGGGAGCTGTCGAGCATTCCCACGCTATGCGTGGGAATGCCGCCCAGGACGCTCTGCGTCCGCTCTAAAGTCGTGACGCAGAGCGTCACAGGAGACGTTCCCACGCGGAGCGTGGGAACGAGCAATCGCACAGTTTTGACTGTATTTCAGATAAAAAAACGCCGACGCTGTAGTAGCCGTCGGCGTTGAAACCTTGAAGGGGGTTTTGGCTTACATCAGAACGCAGGCACCACCGCGCCGTTGTACTTCTTCTCGATGAAAGCTTTGACTTCCGGGCTGGTCAGGGCCTTGGCCAACTTCTGGATAGCATCGCTGTCCTTGTTGTCCGGGCGGGCCACCAGGAAGTTTACGTAAGGTGATTTGGAGTCTTCGATGATCAACGCGTCCTTGGCCGGGTTCAGGCCAGCTTCCAGGGCGTAGTTGGTGTTGATCAGGTCGAGGTCAACCTGGTCCAGCACCCGTGGCAGCAGGGCCGATTCCAGCTCTTTGAACTTCAGGTTCTTCGGGTTGCTGGCGATGTCTTTCGGCGTGGCCAGGGCGTTGGTCGGGTCTTTGAGGGTGATCACACCGGCCTTTTGCAGCAGCAACAGGGCGCGGCCGCTGTTGGAGCCTTCGTTCGGAATCGCCACGGTGGCGCCATCTTTCAGATCTTCGATTTTCTTGATCTTTTTCGAGTAGCCGCCGAAGGGTTCAACGTGCACGCCCACCACGGTAATCAGATTGGTGCCTTTACCCTTGTTGAAGTTTTCCAGGTACGGCAGGGTCTGGAAGTAGTTGGCGTCCAGGCGTTTCTCAGCGACTTGCACGTTCGGCTGTACGTAGTCGGTAAAGACTTTGATCTGCAGGTCCACACCTTCCTTGGCCAGGGTCGGCTTGATCAGCTCGAGGATTTCGGCGTGGGGAATCGGCGTAGCAGCCACCACCAGTTTCTCGTTGGCCTGGGCAAAGCCAGCAGTCAGGGCAGCCGCCAGAGCGGTAAACAACAGAACCTTTTTCATGCAATGTCCTTCTAACGACCGTTTTTATGTGAGGTGCCAGCGAAGTGCTATCGCGGCGTGGAAAGGACAATACCTAGATTTTTTATTCCCGAACAATATCTTTTATTCACGTTGATATTCCATTTTGCTCATACAGGAATTTACGCACCGATTCCTGCTCGGCCGGGCTGGCGCTGGCCAAAATTCGTCGCACTTGCTCCAGCGGCGAACCCGCCGCTGGCAAGTTCAAATGCTCGGGCAAGATTTCATCGCCGCTGCTCACCAGCAAGGCAAAGTGAATGACGTTTTCCAGTTCGCGGGTATTACCCGGCCAAGTGTGGTGTTCCAGCACCTGCTGGGCGGCGTCGCTGATCAGTGGCACCGGCAGGTCCAGGCGCTGGCTGTAGATGCCGAGGAAATATTCGGCCAGGGACAAGATATCCCCCACCCGCTCGCGCAACGCCGGCAGGTCCAACCGGCCCTCACTCAAATAATGGAACAGACGCTCGTGAAACTTGCCCACGGCCACGGCCTGGGCCAAGTCGATACTGGTGGCGGCCACCAGGCGCACATCCACCGGGCTGGGCTGGTGGGCACCCACACGGGTGACTTCGTGGTTTTCCAAAGCCGCGAGCAATTTCACCTGGATCGGCAGCGGCAAGTCGCCGATCTCATCCAGGTACAAGGTGCCGCCATTGGCCGAGCCGAACCAACCCGCCCGGCTGCTCGCCGCGCCACTGTGACTGCCGGCGGCATAGCCGAACAACTCGGCATCCGCATAGGTGGGGCTGATGGCGCCACAGTTGACCGAGACAAACAGGCCAGTACGGTCACTACCACGGTGGATGTGCCGCGCCAGCAACTCTTTACCGCTGCCGGTTTCTCCTCGAATCAATACGGGTAAGGCGCGCGGCGCAAGGCTTTCCAACTCTTCACGCAGTTGGCGTGAGCGTGGGTCGACGAACACCAGCGCCTTGGCGCGGATGCTCAACGGGCTTTTTTCAGCATCGGGAAAGGTCAGCAGCGGCTGGCCGAAGGTTTCATGCAGACTCATGGCAGGCTCCCGCCCCAATCCACTCAGGGACGGGGCGTTGAAAAAATATTAGGCGCTGCGCCGAGCGTGGTGCTCGAGGCGATGTTGCAGGCGATAGAGGTAAGCAAACCCTTGCTCCCAGCGCCGGTGGCCGGACTTCACATTGATATGCCCGGCGCCCGACAAGATGCCGGCTTCGGCGCCCCACTGACGCGCCAGTTCCAGAGCCCTGGGGGCGCTTACGGCACTGTCGTTGTCGGAGCTGACCACCTGGCTGGGAAATGGCAGCAGGTCAGTTGGAATAGGGGCGAAATTGCGCAGTGCAGGGGCACACGCAGGACGCTCGACATCCGCCGGTGCCACCAGCAATGCGCCGCGTACCTGCCGCAAGAAGTGCACGGGGGCAGTGGCGGCCCAGTGGGCCACGGTGATGCAACCCAGGCTATGAGCGATCAGGATGACCGGCGTGCTGTCGGCAGCGATGGCCTCGGCCAGTGCGGCGACCCAATCCTCGCGACGCGGCGTCAGCCAATCGGCCTGTTCCACCCGTGCGCTGTTGGGCAAGCTGTTTTGCCAATGGGTTTGCCAATGATCTTCTGGCGATCCTTGCCAGCCCGGCACGATCAGATAACGAATCGACTCGCTGTGCATGGGTGTGCCCTCCTGCAGCGTTTAACGTTGCTGGTCAGTATAGGGCGAGGCTCACACACCAATAAGGAATAAAAAAGAATTTATTAATAACCAAAAGGAATTTGCGCCCTTTTCAGAACTTGCTTTTACCAAGCCCTTCATTAAAACCGGCCATTGCGCCCCTGCCACCGCGGCGCAATGACCGAGCCAACCTCAGCGAGAATGATGCATAGAGTGTTCCGAGCCGATAGCAACTCCGAACTTATGGTTCATCGCCATATAATAATCACGCACTTGTGTAAGTTTTTCCGCATACGCTTG
Source organism: Pseudomonas sp. NBRC 111138 (assembly GCF_001320835.1). Taxonomy (NCBI): domain Bacteria; kingdom Pseudomonadati; phylum Pseudomonadota; class Gammaproteobacteria; order Pseudomonadales; family Pseudomonadaceae; genus Pseudomonas; species Pseudomonas sp. NBRC 111138. The sequence continues at coordinate 67,506 of NZ_BCBO01000088.1, forward strand.
CGGAAGTAAAATACGCGCTTCCAACAGTTCCGTCAGTTCCTCAACTTCTGAAAAAAAACCATATTCTTTTTGCGCCAATACATCACCAAACATTTTCGGCCCAGTGATCTCGAAAATTTTCTTTACATACTCGTTATAAATTTGCCGCTCTGCGGCTGTCGAGTTTTCCTTCAGAAAGGGACGATTAGCGTTCAACCATTCTTCGTTTGCCTTGTATCGCTCATACGCCGTCTCCAGAATCTCGTCAAATACAGGGTTGTCTGGGTGGCTGGCAAAATTACTGGTGTTGAACCCATTGAAGTCCGCAGGTTCGTAAGTAACCGGCACGTTCATCAAGATGTCATTGGGCGTGGCTTTCAATGTGACCTCGCCCACATTAAAGGTCAGTGCATCATCCGTATCCAGATAGATGCCACCGTACTTTTTCATTAGCACCGCGCGCATGACGTCCGATGAGGCCGCTAAATTCTGCCCGCGCCCTGAACGGAAAAACTGATACATCTCGCCGTATTGACCTGCATTCAGAGCCTGAAAACTTTCATCGGCCTTTAAATCATGAACTTCAAGCCCGCCCACTTTATGATCCAACGCTGAATGTATTTTCTGAAAAGTATCCGCGTCATTGGCATCAACGTGAACAATCGATTTATACCCGGGGCTTTTCCGGGAATTTTCCATAATATTATTGAGTAGATTTTCCGGCATTTCATTGCCGGCCCAAAAATAGTGGATCACTTTCGGCACATCTGTAGCGCCGGACGGCAGTACCGGCATTCTCGGTAGTTTCAGTACTTTGGTTGTCATCGAAGCCGGCGCATTTTTACTGGCCTCAATCGCTTCGGCTTGAGTGCCACCCAGCCACCGTCCTTGACCTTTACGCCAATAAAAGATGTCGTTCACCTGACCATTGGCCTGGAGCCCGCGCCAAAGACCCGCTTCGACGTCATACGTAACTTTGGTACCGTATTGACCGACATAAACCATATAGTCTTTCCCGATCATGCGCCTCACGTCATCCATGGGAACCCTGACCTCCTCAAGGATCACTGGAGGTGAGACGGGCCCCATCGGGTATCCGATATGCCCATTGACACGTTGTGGTGGCCTGAAGAATGGGCGCGTTTGTTCAGTCACTTGGGTGGGTGTGCGGGTTGCAGCATCAACCCCTGCTGCAACGCCACCGCCAGACATCCTCTCTGTCAGCGCTTTCGCCAGTGGTGCCCCCGCGTGAGTGGCCAACGGCGGTACGGCGTTCAACACGCCAAACACAATGCGGTCGGAAGCCGTTGCTTTTCCCTGGACGGCATCATCAATACCGATACCTGTCTGGGCAGCCCCGGCGGCCAGGAAGAAAACATCCAGCCCTATAGCGACTTCGGGCATCACCAGCGCCAGCGGCGTCATGAACATGGCGACCTTGGTAGCCTCTTCCACGACATGCAGCACCTGGTTCTTGGTGTAGTCCCCGTCACTGACAATCGCATTGTCGGCGTCCGAATAGGACCGTGCTTTTTGCCGAACCTTGACCGCTTCGAAAGGATCACCGTGCAACTGCTCAACAGCGATGAAACGATCCGGCACCCAACCGTTGAGGCTCGCAAGGAAAGCATTGCCTGATGCCTGCGCATCGGACCAGTTTCCCATCCCCTGCAGGGTCTGACGTACGCCGTCTGAAAACGTTCTGTCAGCTTGATCCTTGAGGGAAAAGTGCGTCAACAAGGACGCGCGCTTTACGGGGTCCGAGGCTTGCCCGGCCAGCCACGTTGTCATTTGCTGAGGATTATCGAAGCGATGTATTGGCGAGGAGTTGCCAGGGATGTAAAGCAACGTCAACTGGGTTTTCCGATCGGTCACACACATCAAGTCGGTCGACTCAAACCCATTGATGCTCAGCAGGCCGATGTCCAGATCCGGGTCCTTCACGGCAGGCCCTTCAAAATCCTGGACCGTCAGCTTGGACCAATCCTTTTGCGCAACAGGCCCCAACGCTCGCTGGGCGAGTGCCGTCTCGGCAGGGCCAAGGCTCCCTTCCAGGCGCTGCAGATTGATGGCTTTGACAAACGAGATTTTACTCAATGCCGTATAAGATTCGCTGTGCTTGTCCCAAAACCCATCAAGGGTCTTCTTATACAGTTGGGTCCGGTCTGTATCCCAGACTAATGCCTTGAAGTCATCCACCGGTATGGAAACGCGGGTGTCGTCGTTATAGGGGGCATCGCCCGGCGCACTGGGCTCCCGATAAATACCTTGTCGAGTGTTTGCTTCCTGCACCCAACCGTCAATCTGGTTGTAAATATATATCGCTGGCGAAAAGTACTTGCCAATCTTTACAAACCAGCTTTCATCTTTCTTAATTGTTACATCTTGCCTGTTTTTCAATGCCGCTTGTGTCAGGGTGATTTTTTCTACCACCTCTTTTTCATCCTCACTGTCATCTTTAAATGTCACCAGATAGGTTTTATCTGGATCAATATCCACACCCCATTGCTGCTTTATCTTTGCAGATAAAATAGTGGAAATTTCTTTTTCGGGCGTTACAAAGTCGGCGGTTTGCTTGCTGATATAAGATTCTAAACGAGTATTTTTTTTGAATGCCGAGTTGCTCCCACCTCCTGGCGTAGGGCTTGCTTCAGCGCCCTGCAGTAAACTCTGTTTTCTCTTATAGTCAGCCAGCGTGGGCAAAATACAGGCTGATGGATGTCTCAGGCCGGCCATACGATCGTTCGAAGATGCCATTACCGCAGGCTTTTCTTCAGGCTTTTCAACCGTTAAATGGGGATTAACGAACGTATTCACGACTTGGACAGGAACGCGTATAGACATGCAATTACTCCATTAATTAAATCACTCTATGCGCCGACCAGAATAAGCATGCAGCCGAGAATTGCACGCTCGGATACATGTAAATTCTTTTCCTGTGCAACATCTGTAAACATGCAATGCTTAGATAAAAAAAGGGCCGCACCCTGCCAAGGAAAGCGGCCCAAAAACTGTCGAGACTTTTTGAAACTAACGTGCAGTGATCACCGACAACTTGGTGATGCCCGCACGCTCAATCGACGCCATGGCTCGTGCCACTTCGCCGTAGTTCACTCCATCGTCAGCCTGCAGTTGCACCCGCACATCGGGGTCCTTGGCCTTCGCCGCCTGCAGGTTGAACTCCAGCAGATCCGGCTGGATTTCGTCCTTGTTGATAAACAATTTGCCGGCGCCGTCGATGCTCACCACCAGCGGGTCCTTTTGCTCAACCGGCGCCACGGCCTGGGCCTTGGGCAGGTTGATCGGGATCGAGTTGGTCAACAGCGGCGCGGTGACGATAAACACCACCAGCAGCACCAGCATCACGTCCACCAGCGGCGTGACGTTGATCTCGCTCAGCACCTCATCACTGTCTTGCGTGGAGAAGGCCATGTCAGGACGCCTCCTTCACTTTCTGCGGGCTACCGGCGCCGGCCTTGGTCAGCGCCGGGTGCAGCAGCACGCGGAACGCGTTTTTCTGCGCCAGGCTGTAGAAGTCGTGGGCAAAGTCATCCAGGTCTGCCGCCGTCAGCTTCAGGCGGCGCAAAAAGTAGTTGTAGACCAGCACCGCAGGCACCGCGACGGCGATCCCCACGCCGGTCGCCACCAGTGCCGCGCCGATGGGCCCGGCCACGGTTTCCAGGCTGGCGGACCCGGCAGCACTGATCCCCTTCAGCGCTTCCATGATCCCCCACACGGTGCCAAACAGGCCGATAAACGGCGAGGTGCTGCCGATACTGGCGACTACAGCCAGACCGGTTTCCAGGGAGCGGCGCTCACGCACAATTTGCTGGCGCAGAGCGCGTTCGAGGCGGTCCTGGTGATTGATCGCCTGGCTCAAATCCGCAGCGTGGGTGGTATCGCCCACCTGGATCGCGGCATAACCGGCCTGGGCTACACGGGCGGCGGCGCCAGGCTGGGTTTCGGCGAGTTCGGCGGCCGAGTCGAGGCTCGATGCCGCCCAGAACTGTTTGTGAAACTTGCGATCCTGGGCCTTGAGGCGACCGAACTGCACGCCCTTGAGCAAGGCCAGGCCCCAAGTGGCGACCGAAAAGGCCACCAGCAGCCAGATCACCGTGCTTTCGATGGATTCAAGTGGAGATGCCAATGCCATGATGTTTTCCCTCTGCGCCGCTGAATAATTAATGAATCTTGAAATCGATGGGCACGCTCACCCAGCCGTTCAGGGCCACATCGCCCTGCTTGGCAGGCACGAAACTCCAGCGCTTCACCGCCGCCAATGCCGCGTCATCCAACTGCTGGCGACCACTGCTTTTTTGCACCTGGATCTCACCCGGTTTACCGCTGGCCAGCACCTGCACCCGCAGCAACACCGTGCCTTCCCAACCGCGACGCTGAGCCAGTGACGGGTATTCCGGCGCCGGGTTTTTCAGGTACGCGGCGTTGGCCGAAGCAGGCGTCACCGGCGCTGGCGCCGCAGGTGCGGGCGGTGCAGGTGGCGCTGGCGTCGGTGGTGCAGGTGGCTGCTCGACGGCCTTGGGGGCCGGCTTGGGCTCAGGTTTAGGCACGGGCTTGGGCTTGGGTTTCGCAATGGGTTTGGGCGGCGCCGGCTTGGCCGCCAACTCATCCACCAGCGGCGGCGGGGGCTCGACCACAGGCGGAGGCGGTGGTGGCGGTACAGGCGGTGGCGGCTCAACCACCGGCGGCGCCGGCTGGGAAAATTCGATGGTTATCGGTGGAATTTCCGGCGGCACAATCGGCAGCACCGGCGTGGGTTTCTGGCTCACCCAATAGATCACTGCACCGTGCAGCGCCAACACCAGCAACCCGAGCAAAACCCCTTCGCGGCGGCTGGAAAAACGCTTCGGGGTCTTCTGCAAGCGCAATTGCCCCAACGGCGCGCGATGCGGCCGGCCAAGGTCGACCAACTCACCACTCGGTGCCTGGCGCCACTGCGCCTCAGATGCACTGGCGGCGGTCTGGACTTTGCCCATTGATTCACTCCCTGCGGTTTTGAAAAACCGACGGGCCAGCGTGAAGGCCCGTCGAGGGCTGAATCATCGGTGCCAGACACTTATCTCTTAAAGTAATCTTTAAAGTTATATATAGAACAAAAACGCATAAATAAAACAGCCGATCACACCAAAGCCACGTGGTCCGTGGCCTGGCTTCAAGCCGTTGTTTTTCAATGCCTTTAAGGCATACAAAATATTCGTCAAAGGTATGGGCTCAGTGCGGGTTCCCACTGCACAACGCCAGTAACTCGTCCAACAAACTCTGGCCCGCTGCGCCCAAACCACTGCGGCCATACAGGGCCAACCGCACGCCATGAACAGGTGGCAAGCCACTCTCTGGGCCGAGTATGCGATGGCCCGGTTGTAACACCCGTTCTGGCAATAAACTGATGCCCAAGCCTGCCGCCACCGCCGAGCACACACTGGCCAGGCTGGCGCTGGAATAGCCGATGCGCCAACGCCAGCCGGCCCGTTCCAGATGGTGCAGCATGTCGTTGCGATACAGGCCACCTACGGGGAAAGCCACCAGCGGCAGCGGGTCGCGGCCCAGGGCCGGGGTGCTCAGGCTGTCGACCCAATACAAGGGCTCCGGCCACGACGCCACACAGTCGTCGCTGTCGCCCATCTGCTTGACCAGCAACACATCGAACTCACCGCCCCGGTACTGGCGCTGCAATTCGGGGCCCAGACCGCTGGTGACTTCCAGCCGCACCCGTGGGTACGCCACCACAAACGCCGAAAGCAGCGGCATCAGGCGCTCGGCGGCGAAATCCTCCGGCACGCCGAGGCGCAACACACCGTCGCTTTGCTGGTTGATCAGCACGTCGGCGGCTTCTTCGTGCAACGCGAGAATACGGCGCGCATACGCGAGCAGACGCTCACCCTCGGCGGTGGCCACTACCCGGCGCTGATCGCGGTCCAATAACTGACAGGCCACTGCGTCTTCCAGGCGGCGGATCTGCTGGCTGACGGTGGATTGAGTCAAATGCAGGCGCTCGGCCGCCCGGGTGAAATTGCCGCAGTCCACCACGGCGACAAAGCTGCGCAACAACACGGGATCGAACAACGTCATCACCATTGCGTTTGCCACTGATTGGCATGTTTATATTTAATTTCAGCATACCTTGCTGGCTGACCATACTTCACCTTTCATCGCACCCCGGGGCCTTGTATGACCAACGATCAACCACACCTGCAACGCGCTATCGCTTTGGCCCATGCCAACGTCGCCCAAGGTGGCCGCCCCTTCGGCGCGGTGCTGACGCGCAACGATGAGGTGTTGGTGGAAGCCGTGAATGAGATCCACCTGACCCAGGACCCCACCGCCCACGCCGAGCTGCTGGCAATTCGCGCAGCGAGCCGGCAGCTGGGTGCACGCCTGGAAGGGTGCGTGATCTACGCCAGCGGCCAGCCTTGCCCGATGTGCCTGAGCGCCATGTACCTGTGCGGTGTAGAACGCGTAGTGTTTGCCGCCAGCAACGAAATGGCCGAGCCTTACGGCCTGTCGACCGCAGCCATCAGCCAACAGGTTGGCTTGCCCATCGACGCGCAACGCCTGCCCATTCAGCACCTGCCCGATACCGCAATGACTGCGCTGTATCACCAGTGGAAAACCCTGCATGACCCTGAATAAATCCCTCGCCGGCTGGGGCCTGCTGGTGGTGCTCGGCCTGAACCTGCGCCCGATCCTCAGTTCCATCAGCCCACTGCTCGGCGAGATTCGCCAGGCCACCGGCCTGAGCTTTCAGAGCAGTGCCCTGCTCACCAGCCTGCCGGTGATCTGCATGGGGTTGGTGGCACTGGTGGGCGTGCGCGTGGAGGCTCGCTTGGGCGAGCGTCGCGGCATCGCCCTGGGCTTGTTGATGATTCTGCTGGCGTGCCTGGCGCGCTGGTTGATAGGCGAAGCCTCGGCACTGCTGGTTACCGCGCTGCTTGGCGGTGCGGGTGTTGCGCTGATCCAGGCGCTGGTGCCGGCAATGATCAAGCGTGAATTCCATCACCGTGTGCCCGTAGCGATGGGGGTGTACTCGGCGTCGCTGATGGCCGGCGGTGGGCTGGCGGCGCTGCTCAGCCCGGTGATAGCCACGCATTTCCAGCAATGGCAGGCAGGCCTGGGTGTGTGGTTATTGCCGGCGCTGGGGGCATTGCTGCTGTGGGCCTGGCTACCGCTGGGCGCCGCGCGCAATCCACTGCAGGCGCCTGCGTTCAAAGGGTTGCGCAACCGCCGCGCCTGGCTGCTGGCGCTGTATTTCGGCCTGGTCAATTGCGGCTACATGAGCATGGTCGCGTGGCTGCCGGCCTACTATCAGCAACTGGGCTGGGGCGTGCTGCCCAGCGGGTCGTTGCTGGCATTCATGACGATTTTTCAGGTGGCGGCCGCCCTGCTGATGCCGGTGCTGGCGCAACGCGGTATCGACCGCCGCCCATTGCTCAGCATCAGCCTGCTGGCCCAAACCATCGGCTACCTCGGCCTGATCATTGCGCCGCAGGAATATCCCCACCTGTGGGTGGCCTTGTGCGGCTTCGGGTTAGGGGCGTGCTTTGCCCTGAGCCTGCTGCTGACCCTCGACCACCATCGCGACCCACGCCAAGCCGGGCAACTGGCGGCGTTCGTGCAAGGCGTAGGCTTTTTGATCAATGCGATTTCGCCGTGGCTGACCGGCTGGCTGCGCGAGCTTACCGGCAACTTTGTCAGTGCATGGGTGGTGCTGACGGTGACGGTGGTGGCGATGCTGCTGGTGACGCGGGTGTTCAGCCCGGCCACCTATCGCACCGACCTAGAAGTCGTAGCGCCCAGTCACGCCTAGGGTGCGCGGCGTGCCCAGCAGGCCCTCGTAACCGCCGTTACCACCGGTCCACAGGGTGGTGTAGTAGGTTTTGTCGAAAGCGTTTTTCAGCCACAGCGACACATCCCACTGCCCCTGGTCATAGTCGCCGCGCAAACCGGTAGACAGGTTGACCACCGCATACGCCGGGATCTGCCCGTAGTCGGAATCTTCCACGGTGCCCACCGCCTTGGAACGGAACGCGTAGCTGGCGGTGACGTAGGGTTCGAAGCCGTTCGCCAGGTTCCACTTGTACTCGCCGTTGGCGTTGGCAATCCACTTGGACGCGCCCACCACTTGGTGGCCGCTCAAGTCGCAGGACGCCGGCGCACCGGGACGCAGGCTGGTTTCCGGCGGGCATGGCGCATCCTTGTAAGACAGGTACGTCACGTCATTGAAGGAACCGTTGATGTTCAGGGTCAGGCCCTTGATCGGCACCAGGGTGCTTTCCACCTCCACCCCCCGCGAGCGTACCGAGCCGGCGTTGGTCAGGTACTGAACGCGGTTGTCCTGGTCGTAGGCGTTGGTCTGGTAGCCGTTGACCTGGGTCCAGAACAGGTTGGCATTGAGCTGCAGGCGGCGGTCCCACAACGTGCTCTTGAAGCCTAGCTCGGCGTTGTTGGCGCGCTCGGTGCCGATCAGCAACGAGTCGGCACCGGCCGTCGGCGCAGACCCCACCGCCAGGTTCACACCGCCGGACTTCTCGCCATGGGACAGTGTCGCGTAGCCCAGCAGGTTTTCATTGAAGTGATAACTGAGATTGAGCAGCCCCGACGGCGTGGCGCTGTATTGCGACAGGTCGCCCGAGTCATAGGCCCCGGTACGCCCACGCCGCGCCATGGCGGCGGCCCCGCTGACCGCCGCGCCACCGAAGGGCGCATTGCGCGTGACCCAGGCGCTTTTTTCTTCGTAGGTGCCGCGTACACCGGCGGTGAAATCCAGGCGCTCGGTCAGGTGCCAGGTGCCTTGGGCGAACAGCGCGAAACTGTCGGTGCGGATATGCCCGTTGCCCACACTGCTCACATTGCTCAACGCACCGGCGGGCGTGCCGTTCCAGATATCGGCCTTGGGCCCGTAGTAGGCAAAGGATTTGTTATCCAGGTCGGAGCCGAAGTAGTAGGCGCCGAGCACGTAATCGAAGAAACCACCGCTGGGCGACGCCAAGCGGAATTCCTGGGACCACTGCTTATCTTCCACCGAAACCCCAGCGTTATACGACGCCGGTACGTTGAGGCCATCATCGTTGCGCGGGGTGAAATTCCACCAGCGGTAAGCACTCACCGAGGTCAGGGTGAAGTCGCTGGGCAGCGTCCAATTGGCTTCCAGCGAGGTACCGCCCTGGAACACCGTGACGTGCTGGTCGTTGTCCAGGTTGACCTTGCGATGGGTGCCGTCCACCAGGGTGGCGCCTGCCGCGTTGGCCCGGGATTGATACAGGTTGGTGCCATTGATGGTCGGCCCGGTGCTGTACAGCACGCGGGTGCCGGCGCTGGAGTCTTCTTCGTTGTAGTCGCCGATCCAGCGCAGGTTGAACGCTTCGTTGGGCTTGTACAGCAGTTGCCCGCGAAAGCCCTGGCGTGAACCGCCGTTCAGATCATGGCCATCGTGTTCATTCTTGATGTCGCCGTCGCTGCGGGTGCGATAGGCCGAGAAACGCCCTGCCAGGTCATCGGTCAGGGGGCCGGAAATCGTGCCCTTGGTCTGGAAATAACCGTCCTCGCCCAAGGAGGTTTCGATGCTGCGCTCCGGGGTAAAGCTCGGTGCGCGGGTGCTGATGTTGATGACCCCGGCAGTGGTGTTCTTGCCGAACAACGTGCCCTGGGGGCCGCGCAAAACTTCAAGCTGCTCAATGTCCATCAGGTCGAACACCGCCATGCCCGGGCGCCCGAGGTAGACGTTGTCGATATACAGCCCCACGCTGCCTTCCAGGCCATCGCTGGCCGGGTTGTTGCCCAGGCCGCGGATCGACACGCTGGACTGGCGCGCATGCATATAGGCGACGTTGACGCTGGGCACCAGTTGCTGCAAATCCTGGATGCGGTACACCCGCTGGGTTTCCAGGGCCTGGCCACCGACCACGCTCATGGGCGTCGGCACGGCCTGGGCACTTTCGGTACGCCGCCGGGCAGTGACCGTGACAGTTTCCAGTTGGCCACTGGCGCTTTCGCCCTTGCCGGCAGGCGCGGGTGTTTCAGCGGCCTGGGCCGGCGACCAACTGCTGCTACCGGCCACTAGAACAGCCAGGGGCAAGGACTTGAACAAACTCATAAGCGGCTCCAAAACCCCGGAATACTCGTCGCCTTATATTCCTAAAGGTTATTTATTTATGTTTTTACGAACATTTACTGCATAAGAGATAGCCTTTATAAGGAGTCGACGTAATGCATAGCCAATGCATTTCCCGGATATTTTTGATGTGAAAAATGCATATCGATCTGCGCCAGCTTCGCCACTTCATCGCCCTCGCCGAACAGCGCAGTTTCGTCGCGGCAGCCGCAGCGGTGAACCTGTCGCAGTCGGCGTTCAGCCGCAGCATCCAGGCCCTGGAACACAGTGTCGGTTGCCAACTGGTGGACCGTGGACGCAAAGACCTGGCCCCCACCAAACAAGGCCTGGTGCTGCTCGAACATGCACGCCGCCTGGTCAGTGGCGCACAACAACTGGCCAACGAAATCAGCCAGTTCAACGGCCTGGAAGCCGGTGAACTGCGCTTCGGTTGCGGCCCCGCGCCGGCAGCTGGGTTAGTACCACGTGCCATTGGCAGTTTTATCGGGCGCTACCCCAAGGCCCGCGTGCAGTTCCAGGTGGATGACTGGCAAAGCCTGGGCAAGCGTCTGCTCAGCGAAGAGTTCGAATTCTTCGTCGCCGACACCCGCCACTTCGAAGCCAACCCCGACTACCACACCCACCGCCTGCGCCCGCGCCGTTGGCACTTCTGCTGCCGCGCCGGGCACCCCCTGACCGTGCGCAACAGCGTCAGCGCCGCCGAGCTGATGAGCTACCCCCTGGCAGTGACCATCCGCCCGCCGAACCTGCGCAAAGTCATCGTCGACCTCAGCGGCCGGCCGGATTACCAGCCCAATGTGGAATGCGAAAACGGCTATAGCTTGATGGGCGTGGTGCTGCGCTCGGACGCCATCGGCATCGTCAGCGCCAACAGCGACGTGCTGCACATGGCCCGCGGCGAACTGGTGTGTTTGCAGATTGAGGGATTGGACGAAAACCTGGAGGAGCGCTACACCCGCTACGGGATCGTCAGCCGTGCAGGGTATCGGTTGTCGCCGCTGGCGCAGGCGATGATTGAGCAAATCAAGGAGATTGATGAGAGAGACGAGGATGCTTATGCGTTGGAAAATATTGCGGTCTGACCAAGCGGTGAACAGCGGCCCGCAACGTCAGTGAAGTCATCATTAGATAACAAAGATCACCTACAAGAGGGTCTATAACCTTTTGACCCGCACGAGGAAGCGCATTTGATGGACTGTATCTTTTGCAGCATTGCCCGCGGTACTGCACCCTCCCACCTCCTGTGGGAAGACCAGACCCACATGGCCTTTCTCTCCATATTTCCCAATACGCCGGGGTTCAGTGTGGTTATCCCCAAAACCCATCACGGCAGCTATGCGTTTGCCGAACCGGACACCGTGCTATGTGACTTGGTCATCGCAGCCAAGAAGACGGCGAAGCTTTTGGACAAAGCGCTAAAAGGTGTGGCTAGAACGGGCATGATTCTGGAGGGTTATGGCGTCGATCATCTGCACGCCAAATTATTCCCGATGCACGGGACCGGGGAAGATAGCGCCTTCAAAAAAATCAGTTCGTCCCAGGACAAATATTTTGAGCGTTATGAAGGCTATGTCTCCTCCCATGACGCTGCCAGGGCAGATGATAAAGCGCTGGCAGGATTGGCCGCTCACATCAGGTCCTTCGCCGGGTAAGCCTGCTCCCACCATTTGATCGCGGGGTGGCAGGTAGATATGTATCTGCTGTCAGGCCGTCATCGCAGGCAAGCCAGCTCCCACAGGGAAATGCATTTCAACTGTGGGAGCTGGCTTGCCTGCGATGACGCCAGCAGCCACACCCATGCACTCAATGCATAGAACCCAGTCCCCAAATGCACTTGCCAGAGCGCCCCTCGAACGGCGAAAAAACCCACCTGTCCTCCGTTCGGTAAATTCCTATGTCTGACCCCAAACCCCTGCGCAACGTGCTCTACATCATGTGCGACCAACTGCGCCGCGACTACCTGTCCTGCTACGGCCATGCCCATCTGCACACGCCGAATATCGACCGCCTGGCCGCCGCTGGCGTGCGTTTCAGTCGGGCCTATACACAAGGCACCATCTGCGGCCCGTCGCGCATGTCGGCCTACACCGGGCGCTATGTCAGCAGCCATCAGGTGGCGTGGAATGCAGTGCCGCTGCCGCTCGAAGAGCTGACGATCGGCGACTACCTGCGCCCCCACGGCATCCGCACCGCCCTGGTGGGCAAGACCCACGCCACGCCGAATATTGAGGCCTTGCAGCGCCTGCAGATAGACCCCGACAGTGCCCAGGCCGAGCCACTCAATGAGGTCGGCTTCGACGCGTATCTGCGTCACGACGGCATCTACCCCGACAGCCCGCTGTTCGAGGATAAGCGCGAGTCCGCGCCCTACACCCAATACTTGCGTGATCACGGCTACCACGGCAGCAACCCTTGGCACGAATGGGCCAACGCCGCCGAAGGTGAGAACGGCGAAGTGCTCAGCGGCTGGCATATGCGCAACGCCGGCAAACCCGCACGGGTGGCCGAAGAACATTCGGAGACCGTCTACACCACCGACCGCGCCATCGACTTTATCGACGAACAAGGTGAACAGCCCTGGTGCCTGCACCTGTCGTATATCAAGCCGCACTGGCCCTACATCGCGCCGGCGCCGTATCACGCGCTGTACGGAACCGAGCATGTGCAAGCGCCGATTCAACCTGACCACACCAGCGATCACCCGGTGTACCAGGCATTTCGCCAACACCAGGAGAGCCAGAATTTCTCCCGTGACGAGGTGCGCCTCACGGTGATTCCGACCTACATGGGCCTGATCAAACAGATTGACGATCAACTCGGGCGGCTGTTCGACTTTCTGCAAAGCGCTGGCCGCTGGGACGACACGCTGATCGTGTTTACCAGCGACCACGGCGACTTCCTGGGCGATCATTTCCTCGGTGAAAAAGAATTCTTGCTGGAGCCTGCGGTGGGTGTACCGCTGATCGTGCGCGACCCACGTGCCAGCGCCGATGTCAGCCGCGGCACCGTGGATGAGCGTCTGGTGGAAACCATCGACGCCTTGCCCACCTTCCTCGACGCCTTGGGCTTGCCCGCCGCCGACCATCGCCTGGAAGGCCGCTCATTGATTCCATTGCTGCAGGGCGCACAACCCACCTGGCGCCGCTATGCCATTGCCGAATACGACTACGCCTTCCAGGCTCCCGCTCGTGAGCGCCTGGAGCAACCCATCGACCGTTGCCGCATGACCATGGTGCGCAGCGAGCGCTGGAAGTACCTGGCCTACGACGGCTTTCGCCCGCAACTGTTCGACCTGGAAAACGACCCGCAAGAACTGCACGACCTGGGCAGCGATCCCGCCTATGCCGAGGTACGCGAGACGCACCTGGGTTATCTGTTCGACTGGCTGCGCGGGTTGAAGCGGCGCACCACCATCAGCCACACGGAGGTTGAGGTGCGCGGGCAATGGTTTCGTTATGGTGAGCCAGAGGCAGAGAAAGTGGTGAAGATCGGAGTCTGGTAAACATCACAAATCCAAATGTGGGAGCAAGCCCGCTCCCACATTTTTAATCCTCACCCGGCTTAAAGACCTTTAGTGGTTTTGCTTGTTTGCCCCTGCACCCCCACCGGCACATCCCCCTTGAGCGTAACCCGGCGTACGATGCGCTCCTGGGTGCCGTAGTCGTCCACCGCGTAATGCTGGGTGGCGCGGTTATCCCAGATCGCCACGTCACCGGTGTTCCAGCGCCAGCGCACGGTGTTTTCCAGGCGGGTGACATGGCCTTGCAGCAGGTTGAACAACTGCGCCGACTCTGCCTGGGAGTAGCCTTTCAGGCGTTTGACGAAGTGCCCCAACAGCAGGGTTTTCTCACCGCTGACCGGATGCACGCGCACCACCGGGTGTTCGGTTTCATACACCGTGGAAGTGAATACTTTGCGGTATTCCTCCAGCTTCTCCACCGCCACATCCGGCTTGCGTGCGGCGTAGTCGTATTCGTTGCTGTGCACCGCCCACAGGTGATCAGCCAGTGCGCGCAGTTCCACACTGAGGTCGTTGTAGGCAGCGGCTGTGTTGGCCCATACGGTGTCGCCGCCGGACACAGGCGCCAGCACCGAACGCAGGATCGAGGCCTTAGGGTAGGCATCGACGAACGTCACGTCGGTGTGCCAGGAATTGGCGCGCTGGCCACGGGTGCCATCCAACTCCATCAGGAACCGCGTGCCGTCTCGTACCGGTACGGTGGGGTGGGCGATCGGCTCGCCGAGCAGGTGAGCAAAGGCTTCCTGGCTCTGGTCATCGAGATGGGTCTGTTCGCGGAAGAAGATCACCTTGTACTGCACCAGCGCCTGCTGGATGGCCTCGACGGTGGCGGCATCCAGCTCACCGGACAGTTTGATGCCACGGATTTCGGCGCCGATCCGCCCGGCTACCGGGTGAATATCAAGTGGTTGGGCGATGGGTTGAACGGCTAATGCGGCGTTGCTCATTGTGATGACCCTCATGTGCCTGCGAAACGGTGGGGGGACGCTTCCAGCAACGCTCTATCCATATGCAATTTAGGTCTAGCAAATGAATGAATACTTCGTTGACGGAATAAGAGCTTGCATTTAAAACCTCAGCTTGCTCGGTCGCAAATGCCTTCGACCTATTTTTAAAATGCCGGGAAAGCATATGGATCTTCGCCAACTGCGCTACTTCATCGCCCTCAACGAACACCGCAGTTTCGTGCGTGCCGCGGACGCCATGGGCATCACCCAACCAGCGTTCAGCCGCAGCATCCAGGGGCTGGAACAGGAGTTCGGTTGCGTGTTGGTAGACCGTGGCCACAAGGACTTGCGCCCCACGCCGGAAGGCCAGGTGGTGTTGCAGCACGCCCTGAGCCTGGTGCATGGCGCAGCGCTGCTGAGCAGTGAAGTGACGCGCATGACCAAGCTCGACGCCGGTGACCTGCGCTTCGGCTGCGGCCCGGCGCCAGCAGTGAAACTGGTGCCGGATGCGGTGGCGCGGTTTATCAACGCCCACCCGAAAATCCGCACCACGTTTCAGGTGGATAACTGGGAAACCCTCAGCCGCCGCCTGAGCCGTGAAGAGATCGAATTCTTTATCGCCGACATCCGCCAGTTCGAAGCCGACCCGAATTTCCAGACCCGCGCACTCACCCCCAAACGCGGAGTGTTTTTCTGCCGCCCTGGGCATCCCTTGCTGGCCAAGGACAGCCTGTCCACCAACGATATGTTCGACTACCCGCTGGCGGCGCCGCTGATCTCCCAAGGCATTCGCAAACTGCTGGCGAACCTGAGTGGGCGTATGGATTTCTCCCCGAGTATCCAGACCGAGCACTTCCCGGCACTGGTGAGCATCGTGCTGCAAACCAATGCCATCGGCGTCGGCACTGAAGAAGCCTTTGCCGAGGACATTGCCAGGGGGGCGCTGGTGCTGCTGCACTGGCGCAACTTGCCGCAGCACATGGATACCCTGAGCGCACGCTGCGGGATCGTCAGCCGCACGGGGTCGCGGTTGTCGCCGGCGGCGAAGGCGATGATCGAGATGTTGGTGGAGGTGGATAGCCAGCAGGTCAGTGTGGCGGTTTGAAGGGCCTCATCGCAGGCAAGCCAGCTCCCACATTGAGCGGTGAACACGTTCAAGTGTGGGAGCTGGCTTGCCTGCGATAGCGATAGCCCAGGCACCGACAAGCTCAGAGCCCCGCCGCCACCAACCCAGGCGCCACCCAATCACTCACCTGAAACGACTTGCGAATCAACTTCTCCCTGGACGCCAGGTCCACCGCATCCTGCAATTTTCCAAGGAACACCGGGTCGAGTGTGGAGGGGAAAACTTCGCTGAGTTTCTGGTCTTTCAAATCATTGGTGAGGATCACCGGGGGGTAACTGGCCAGCCCTGATACCAGCGCTATGTACGCCTGTTTGTTGTTGTCATCGGTCAACCACTGCACCGCTTGCTGCTGGGCCTTGAGCAGCTTGGCCACCGCATCGGGATGTTCATCGACAAACTTGGCGCTGCCCACCAGCACGGCCTGGATGCTGCCGGCATCGCCCAGGTCTTTGGTGGTCAGCGGTATTTCTGCCAAACCTTTGGCCTGCAACGCCGTCAGGGTGGACCCGCCCCAGGTGGCGTCAATCTGCTTGGCCGCCAGGGCGGCAGCGGCCGCGTTGAAGTCCAGGTTGATCACCTTAAGGTCCTTCTCGCTCAAGCCCTGGCTGGCCAAAGCGCTGTCGAACGACAACTGGCTGGCCGTGCCACGGAACACCGCCACGCGCTTGCCCTTGAGGTCTTGCAGGGTCTTGATGCCGGAGCCCGGCACCACGCCGAGGTAGTGTTTCACTCCCCGTGCAGAGGCGCTGAGCAGCCGCGTGTCAAGGCCATTGGAGCGGCCGATGATCGCTGCCAGGTCGCCCAGATAGGCCAGGTCCACCTGGCCGTTGGCGAACGCTTCATTGATCACCGGGCCGGCGCCCTTGAAGTAATTCCATTGGATCTTGATGCTTTGGTCGGCAAAGGCTTTTTCAAAGATCTGCTGTTCACGCAACACGTCGGTGATGCCACCGCCGCTGTGCTGGCTGCCGGCACTGAGGTCGGGCACCGCGATGCGGATTTCCTTGAGGTCGGCGGCATGCACCAACCCGGCCAGGGCGGTGCCGGCGAACAGGCTGATCAGACGTTTAAAGGGCAGTTTCATAAGCGCAGCTCCTGGTGGGCGACGGTCGCCTGGGGAGCAAAAAGTAGGCACAGACTGAACAAAACTTTAAATACTATAAATTCACAATTTAATAGCTTTTAGAAATATGCAAGTTAACCCGCAGCCTCCAGAGGCATATGCATAAACAGCATCGAAAATATTCTTCGAATGCATTGGATGCGTGGCGGCGTGAGGCTTTAAATGACTTTTCTTATCTCACAATCATCTTGATCACGGTTTTGTAAGATCGAAATCACATAACGCATTCGGAGGTCTTCCATGGCCCGAATTTCACTTCTGAGCCTGCCGCTGGCGGCCCCGCCCAAAGGCATCGCGCCGCGCTGGCCGCAGCTGGGCCAGCGTTTATTGCCGTGGCTGCTGCCGCTCACGCTGTTTGCCTTATGGTGGCTGGCCAGCCGCAATCATTGGATGAGCGAGCAGATTCTGCCCACTCCCGCCCTGGTGTGGAGCAGCGCGGTGGAATTGGCCGGCGGCGAGTTATGGAGCCATCTGGCCATCAGCTTGCAGCGCTTGTTCTGGGGCCTGCTGGCCGGTGTCAGTGCCGGCGCGATACTGGGCGCGTTCCTGGGTTTCAGTGAGCGCGCCGAGCGCTTGGTGTTCCCGACGTTCAGCGCGCTGGCGCAAGTGCCGACCCTCGCCTGGATCCCGCTGTTCATGGTGTTTTTCGGCATTGGCGAAACCCTCAAGCTGGTGGTGCTGGTCAAGGCCATCGTGGTGCCCGTGACCCTGCATACCCTGGTAGGCGTTCGCGACGCCCAGCCCAATCTGCGCGAAGCCGCCCGTGTACTGCGCCTGCCTGGCCACTTGCTGATCCGCCGTCTGGTCCTGCCCGCCGCACTGCCTGCGTTCATGGCCGGTGTACGCCTGGCCCTGGCGGCGGGCTGGACCTCCCTGCTGGCCGTGGAGCTGCTGGCCTCCAGCGAAGGCATCGGTTACCTGATGGTGTGGGCGCGCCAGTTGTTCATGCTCGATATCGTCTTCGTGTGCATCGTGGTCATTGGCGTGCTGGGTGTGGTGATGGACCGCGGCATCGGCTGGCTGGACCGCAAGTGGGTGCACTGGCCCCATCCGGCCACTGCGCAGATTCGACGCGGGCCACGCTACGAAGGCTGGCAGCGCTTGCAACCCTGGCTGTTGCCGCTGCTGCTATTGGCGTTATGGCAAGTAGCGACTCAGCAGGATTGGGTCGATCCAAACATTCTGGTCAGCCCCTGGGCGGTGCTGCAAACCAGCGTGGCGGGCGTGCTGGATGGCAGCCTGACTACGGCGCTGGGCAAAAGCCTTGGCCGGGCCCTGGGCGGGTTGCTGCTGGGCGGTAGCCTGGGCTTTGCCATGGGCCTGTGGCTGGGGCTGTCGCGGCGCAGTGAGCGGCTACTTGGCCCCACTTTGTCCGCGCTGCGCCAGATCGCGATTTTCGCCTGGGTGCCGCTGCTCACCGCCTGGTTCGGCCTGGGTGAACTGGCCAAGTGGGTGTTTATCGCCCTCGCCGCCTTCTTCCCGTTGTTTATTGCCACCCAGCGCAGCGTGCTCAACTTGTCGCCCCAGCTGCGCGAAGCCGCGCAGGTGCTGCGCCTGAACCTCTGGCAACGCTTGCGCCGCATGGTACTGCCGGGCGCCGCGTCGGGGATTTTCGCCGGCCTGCGCCTGAGCCTGATCTACGCCTGGATGGGCACCCTCGGCGCCGAATATTTCATGCCCTCAGATGGCGGCATCGGCAGCCTGATGATCGGCGCCCAACAGTTGCTGCGCATGGATTTGATCATGAGCGGCATGCTGCTGGTCGGCCTCACCGGCGCCGCTCTGAACCTGATCGGCCAACGCATCGAAACCCGTGCCACCCGCTGGAGACACGCATGAACGCACCGATTGTCAGCTTCAACCACGTGGGTAAGTCCTTCGACGTCGATGGCTTCGAACTGGAAGCCATCCATGAATTCAACCTGGAGGTGGCCGAAGGGGAATTTGTTGCGATTGTCGGCTCCAGTGGATGCGGGAAATCCACACTGCTGCGCTTGCTGGTGGGCTTGGATACGCAGTTTCGCGGCGAGATCCAGGTCGATGGCAAAGCCGTCAGCGGGATCGGCGGCGAGCGCGGCATTGTGTTCCAGGAGCACCGCCTGTTCCCGTGGCTGACCGTGGCGCAAAACATCGGCCTGGGCCTGGTCAACGAGCCCCTGAACGAGGCCGAGCGCAACCGGCGCATCAGCGACTTTATCGAACTGGTGGGCCTCACCGATTTCACTCGCGCCTACCCCCACCAACTCTCCGGCGGCATGGCGCAACGGGTGGCGATTGCCCGCGGCCTGGTGGCCAGCCCGCGCATCCTGTTGCTGGACGAACCCTTCGGCGCCCTGGATGCACTGACGCGCCAGCAGATGCAGGACGAACTGCTGGCGATTCGTGCCCGCGCCAGGATCACCACGGTACTGGTGACCCACGATGTGGAAGAGGCGATTTTCCTCGCCGATCGCGTGGTGGTGATGGAGCCGCGTCCGGGGCGAATCAAGCAGGTCGTCGAGATCGCCCTGCCTCATCCGCGCCAGCGCAGCAGTTTTGAATTCCACCAGCTACGCGAAGAGCTGTTGCACGAATTAACCAGCGACGACCATTACCAACCGCCGGTGCGCGAACAGATCCGCGACCTGCCATTGGCGTTCATTGCTTGCTGAAAGAGAGCTCAGTGCGCGGGTGTTCCTGGGGCTCCAGGCGATTGGCTCGCGCAAACGTGCCCAAATCATTGAAGCGCACCCCCATCTCGGCCATGACCTTGTGCGCCACCTTGGCGGTCATCTGGCGGATGTAGAACGGTTCTTTCACCACAAAGTGATGGATGCCGTGGGTGCTGCCGAAGTTGAAGCAGAACGCCTGCAACGGCCACAGCCACCAAGGGTTCAGCACTTGGGTTTGCTGCATCACATTGCCCAGTTCCACATCGCCGTAGTAATGCATGTTGGAGCTGACAAAGTGCAGGCAGAAGGTGCGCAACACGTTCGGGCCGATGATCACCACCGCAGCGATATCGATCACCTGCATCACCTGCAAGGTACCGGCTGACCACTGAATGGGCGCGCCCATCAAACTGGCAATCCCATTGGCGGCATGAAAGCCCAGGAAGACGTACCACGCGCCCCAATGCAGCAAGGCCAGCGGTGCGTACACCAGCAGCACGCGCTTGAGGATGCTGAACCTGTGCGGCCAGGTCTTGGCGCGCAACAGGCGGATCAAGGCCGACATCATGTTGTCCCCCACCATCAGCAACCGTGCGATGCCCCAGGGTTCGCCATTGGTGATCGCGCGCTCTTCCATGTCGGCTTCGGTGCCCGAGACCTTGTGATGGTTGAGGTGCAGGTGCCGGCGTATCCATGGGTTGATGGTGCTTGGCCGCGCCAGCCATACCAGGCCCATCATCAGGTTGTGGGGCACGCGTTGCTTGCGAAAGTACATGCTGTGGATCAGGTCGTGTTCCAGCTCGTGGGTGAGCGAGGCGAAGAAGGCATTGAGCAGCAGACACACCCACCAGGCCATATGACCGCTGATATAGAGCGCTGCCGAGCCGAACATGCCCAGCAGGGCAAAGGCCAGGATGCCTGCGCCCAGCGCGTCCTGATGCAACAACCAGGGGTGCCGCTGGCGCAAGCGCACGCCTTCGGCCATCACCACCTCGCGGATATGCGCCGAACGCTGTTGTGCGTTCAACGGCTGGGGGCTTGCAGAAGTACCGTCCATGCTTCCATTCTCTTGTGAAGTGATGCCTGCATCCTGCACCCAACCCTAGCGCAGGACGCTAGCCGCGCACGCCAATCTGTTGACCACAAGCGCCAATTGCCATGACCGAACCCACTTCCCTCGCCAGCTGGACCCGTGCCCTGCGCAAGCAGCTCGACGCCCTGGGCCTCGACAGCGCCGCGCTGTGCGCCGAGGCCGGGCTCGACCCGCAGCAGATGGACGACCCCAACGCCCGCTACCGGTTGTCGGCCACCACGCGCCTATGGGCGCTGGCGGTACAGGCCAGTGGCGACCCGGCGATTGGGCTGCGGGTGTCGCGGTTTGTCAGCCCCACCACCTTTCATGCGCTGGGTTACGCATTGGTGGCCAGCGGCAGCTTGCGCGAGGTGTTCGAGCGCATCGTGCGCTATCACCAGGTGGTCAGTGATGCCTTGGACCTGGAGCTGAGCCGCCACGGCGACGTCTACCGTTTTCGCCTGCTCCAACCCCCAGGCAGCCCTGCGCCCGCGCCGGAAGCGATTGATGCCTTTGCGGCGATCTACGTGCGCACGTGTCGCAACCGCCTGGGTCGCGACTATGCGCCGTTGGCCGTTTACCTGCGGCGCCCGGAACCCGCCGACCCCGAGCCGTGGCACAGGGTACTTCGCGCTCCGGTATGGTTTGCCGCCGACGAAGACCGCCTGGAATTCGCCGCCAGCGACTTCGACAGCCATCTGGACGACGCCAACCCGGAGCTGGCCGAACACAACGAAACCGTGCTCAAGCGCACCCTCGCCCAACTGCAACCGCTGACCTGGGAACGCAAGGTGCGCGCCGCCATCGAGGCGCAATTGCCAGACGGCGAGCCAAGCGCCGAACACATTGCTCAAGCGCTGCATTTGAGCCTGCGCAGCTTGCAGCGGCATCTGGCCGATGAAGGGTGTCGGTTTGACGCCTTGCTCAATGAGTGCCGGCAAAACCTGGCGTTATTGCACCTGCGCGACCCGCAGTGCTCATTGGCCGAGATCAGCCACTTGCTGGGGTTTGCCGATACCAGCAGTTTCAATCGTGCGTTCAAGCGCTGGACGGGGATGACGCCGGGGCAGTTTCGCGACGGGTTGCAGTAGGAAGGGCCTCATCGCAGGCAAACCAGCTCCCACAGGGGAATGGGGTTCACATCATGTGGGAGCTGGCTTGCCTGCGATGAGGCCAGTACAAACACCACAAATCCCTGAGTTTGATTACAAACCTGTCATCCAATTGTGCGGCTTTTGTCCGCGTCCGCTGGTTACCGTGACGGCCTGCTTTCTGGAGCCCTCACTATGTACCGCACTGCCTTGTTCCTGAGCCTCGCCGTGGCCACCGTCGCCCAGGCGGCGCCACAATTACCACGCCATGCCGAGCTGGATCTGCACACCGCTCGCCAACTGGCCGACGCCAGCCTGGCCCACTGCACCGCTGCGCTGACCGTACTCGACCGCGGTGGCAACCTGTTGCTGGGCCTGCGCGCTGACGGTGTCGGCCCGCACAACAGCCTCGCCAGCCAACGCAAGGCGTACACGGCGCTGTCGACAAAAACCCCGACCCGGCTGTTTGCCGAACGGGCGCGTAATAACCCCGAAGCCGCCAACCTCAACAGCTTGCCCGAGCTGCTGTTGCTCGGCGGTGGCGTGCCGCTGTTTGCCGACGCCGAACTGGTCGGTGCCCTAGGCATCGCCGGTGCCGGTGGCGCCGCGCAGGATGAAGCCTGCGCCGTACAGGCCGCCGAGCAACTGGGCCTGAAAATCACCCCTTGATTCCACTTCCCTCAAAAGGACTTCGCGATGAAAACCTTGAGCATGACCCTCGCCGCACTGAGCCTGAGCGGCCTGTGCAACCTGGCCCTGGCCGACGGCAACCCCCTGAGCGTGCACGTACTCAACCTGGAAAACGGCCTGCCAAGCGCCGGGGTCAATGTCACCCTTGAACAGCATGTGGGCGATAAATGGCAGTCGCTGTCTGAAGGTGTGACCAACCAGCAAGGCCGCATCGCCGAGCTGTTCCCGGCCAACCGCAGCATGCAGCCGGGCGAGTACCGCGTGGTGTTCAAGACCGGCGATTACTACAAGAAGGCTAACCGCGAGACGTTTTTCCCTGAGGTACCGGTGATATTCCAGGTCAAGCAGGCCGACCAGCACTACCACATCCCGCTGTTGCTCAGCCCTTACGGTTTCTCTACCTATCGCGGTTCATAGGCCCGCGGCCAACCGCAGCCCATTGAGGTCGCGTATCTCGATGGCACCGTAACTCAAGCCGATAATGCCCTGTTGCTCCAGCGCCTTGAGCAGACTGTTGATGGTCTGGCGCGACAGGCCCAGCATCGCCGCCAGATCCTCCTGGGGCAGTTGCAGCACGCGGCGCGCCTGATCCACTTCGCCGTAGCCTTGGGCAATCATCAACAACCGATGGGCCAGCCGCTCTGAGGCGGGCATCAGGCTTATCTGTTCGATATTGATCAACGACAGCCGCAGTTTATGGCTCATCAACAGCGCCATCTCCCGCCAGAACAGCGGATGCCGTTCGAGAATGCCGAGCATCGCCGACTGCGGCACCTGCAGCAGCCTGCAAGCACCCGTGGCCAAGGCATCGTGGGTGCGCGGCAAGTTGTCGAACAGGCAGATCTCGCCGAACCAGTAGGGCGTTTCCACCAGGCTCAACACCGCTTCCTTGCCCTGAGCACTGACCGCACTGATGCGCACCGTGCCTTCCAGCACCGCATACACGCCGCACGGCGGGTCACCGCGCTTGAACAGGTACTGCCCCGCCGTCAGCACACGCAACCGCGCCGCCCCCAGCAGGCTACGCTGCAAGTCTGGCGGCAAATGGCTGAACCAATGACCGCGAGCCAATTGCGCGTGCCATGTCCCTGTGTCCATGCGAACTCCGAAGATTGTCGCCCAGTTGACAGTTAGGCACCGACTGACAGGGCATGATCAAACATCCTACAGGAGGAACAACAATGAAAAGCCTCGTCGACCACCTCAGTCAATACGCCGCGTACCACCGCGACCCACGCAACATCGCCAGCCACTTCATCGGTATTCCGTTGATTGTGGTGGCGGTGGCCGTGCTGCTGTCGCGCCCCGAATGGTCGGTGGGCGGGCTGTGGCTATCACCTGCGGTGCTGTTGGCGCTGTTTTCGGCGTGGTTTTATCTGCGCCTGGAACTGGCCCTGGGCGTGTTGATGACTATGCTGATGGGCTTGTCGGTGTGGGCCGGGCATGTGCTGGCGGCGCAAAGCACGGCGGTGTGGCTGAGCAGCGGCGTGGGGATGTTTGTGGTGGGCTGGGTGATTCAGTTCATCGGGCATTACTACGAAGGCAGGAAGCCTGCGTTTGTGGACGATGTGTCCGGGCTGATCGTGGGGCCGTTGTTTGTGGTGGCGGAGTTGGCGTTTTTGCTGGAGTTGCGGCAGGACCTCAAGCGCCAGATTGAAGAGCGCTCTGGGCCGGTGGCGCGGCGCGGTCTTGATCGGTCCCATGCTCTGCGTGGGAATGCAGGCCAGGACGCTCCGCGTCCAAAAGC